>NZ_PGCP01000012.1 GCF_002812985.1 Aeromonas lusitana | reverse complement strand
ACCCCCCAGTCCAACCGGCTGGAGCGCGCTTACCTCACCTACCTGGCCCAGAGCCAGCAGTGGTCGCAATTCCTGCGCTTCTACCCGACCAAGCCGAGCTCCACCGACCTGCTCTGTCAGCACTATCAGGCCCGCTATTACACGGGGCAGCGGACCGAGGCCTTGAATGAAGCGGGCAAGCTCTGGTTGAGCGGCCAATCCAGGCCCGATGCCTGCGATCCCCTGTTCCAGCTCTGGCAACAGGCCGGTCTGCGCACCCAGGAGAAGATCTGGCAGCGTATGAACCTGGCGTTCGAGGCGCAAAACCCCGACCTCATCCGCCATCTCGGCGCCCAGTTGGGGGGAAGCCTGAAACCCTATGGGGATCAGATGATCGCCCTGTATGAACAACCGGCCAAGGCGATGAACCCGGCCTACTTCACGGCGGCGCCCCAGTCAAAACATCTGCTGTCCCTCGGCCTGGCCCGCTACGCGAATCAGGAGCCAGAGGCCGTGCTGCGTCAGCTGGCCGAGATGAAGCGGCGCTTCGGCCTGAGTCAAACCGAGGTCGCGGCCGTGGAGCGGGCCGCCGCCCGTCGTCTGCTGCTGGACAGATCCACCGCCCAGCGCAACTGGCTGGATGCGACCCTGGCGCGCAGCAAGGATGCCGAGCTGCTGGAGCTGAGGGCGCGGCTCGCCATCTGGGAAGAGGATTGGCGCAGTCTCGACGGCTGGGTCAAGAAGATGCCCATGGCGCTGCAGAAGGAAGATCGCTGGCGCTACTGGATGGCTCGCTCCCTCGAGGTGAAGGGGCAGCAGAAGGCGGCGCGGGATCTCTATCTCGAGACCGCCAACCTGCGCGGTTTCTACGGCTTCATGGCGGCCCAGCGCACCGGTGTGCCCTATCGCATGAAGAACCAGAGCTCGGCCCACAAGGTGCCGGACTGGCGCACGGCGAGCAGCCGCTGGCCCTTCCTGCTGCGGGTGCGTGAACTGCTGGCGATGAACGAGATCACGGCGGCGCGATCTGAGTGGATCCACAACATGGATCGCAATCCGGTGGCCCAGCGCCTCGAGTTTGGTCACATCGCCCTCAATCAGGGCTGGCACGAGCTGGCGATCCTCTCCAGCATCCGGGCCGAGGCTTGGGATGCGCTCGATCTGCGCTTCCCGCTGCCGCTCAAGCGCACCTTCTCCCAGATGGCCCAGGAGCGCACCATGAACACCAGCCTGCTCTACGCCATCTCCCGCCAGGAGAGCGCCCTCTATCCGCTGGCGCAGTCGCCGGTGGGGGCGAGGGGCCTGATGCAGCTGATGCCCGCCACCGCCAAGGAGACCGCCGCCAAGTTGGGGGTGCCTTATCGCAACGAGCAGCAGCTGTTTGATCCGACCATGAATATTCGCCTCGGCAGCGCCTACCTCAAGCGGCTGCTGGATGTGTATGACGGCAACCGAATTTTAGCGGCGGCGGCCTATAATGCGGGGCCTGGCCGGGTCAAGCGCTGGCGCGATCAGAGCGAGAACAAGCCGATGGATGTCTGGGTGGAGAGCATCCCCTACCGGGAGACCCGCAACTACGTCCAGAACGTGCTCTCGTTTGACCTCATCTATCAGCACAAGCTGCAGCAACCCCTGCGTTTCATGTCGGAACGCGAGCTGAACCACACCTACTGAGACGAGAGGCAGTCGCGATTGCGACTGCCTCCCATTCTTGCCTCAAAATGGTTATTATCCCTTAAGGTTTTGTTACAAAAGGAAACCTGCCAGGTGATCGGGCACCACGTCTTGGTCTGGCAGGTTCGATATAATAGTCCGATCAACACCAACAGGCTTTCCAACCAAGGAATTGAGAGTGGCAACGATCAAAGACGTTTCTCAGCTGGCGAATGTGTCCATCTCGACGGTATCGCGTGTCATCAACAACACGGCGCAGGTTGCTCCCGAGAAGCGTGAGGCCGTGCTGGCGGCCATGAAGGAGTTGAGTTTTCGTCCCAACAGCTTCGCCCAGGCACTGGTAAGCAAACGTTCCAACTGCATCGGCGTGCTGGTTGGGGATCTGTGTGGTGGTCCTTTCTTCGCCCAGATGATGCGTGGCATCGAGAGCATGGTCGACAAGGCGAACAAGTTCACCATAGTGGTCTCCGGCAATCACGACGCTACTCGCGAGCGTCACGCCATCCAGGCGCTGCTGCAGCGTCAGTGTGACGCCCTGATCCTGCACAGCAAGGCGCTGCCGGACGAGGAGCTGAGTGAGCTGGCCGCGGGCTCCACCCCCATCGTCTTTATCAACCGTCAGGTGCCGGGCTGCGAGGATCGCTGCGTCTGGCTCGACAACCAGGCCGGTATCACCACCGCCTGTCAGCACCTGCTGGACGCGGGACACAGCAAGATAGCCTTCGTCACCTCGGACGATGAAGAGTTCGTCGACGGTCAGCAGCGCATGGCCGGTTATCGGTTCGCCCTGCAGCGGGCTGGTATTGAGGTGGATCAGTCCCTCATCGGTCGCGCCTTCGCCGACGAGAAGGGGGGCTATGTGGCCATGGGGGAACTGCTGGCGCGCGGTGTCGAGTTCAGCGCCGTGCTGGGCTTCAACGATGCCATGGTGGCGGGGGCCATCTCCTGTCTGCTGGAGCGTGGCTACAAGATACCCCAGCAGGTGTCGGTGGTGGGCTTCGATGACATACCCTATGCTCGCTACATCTACCCCAAGCTCACCACTGTGCGTTATCCCATCGAGGAGATGGGGGAGCGGGCCGCCGAGCTGGCCTTGCGACTGCTGGATCACAAGCCGGTCGACGGCCTGGCACTCAAGTTCGAAGCCGAGCTGGTACGCCGGGAATCCGTCGCCTGATCCATGAGGTTGGCCCCAAGCGGGCCGACTTTTTCGCGAAACATTGAAAGCGCTTTCAGAAATCCTTTTCAACTGTGATCCGCTTCAAAGCTTTTTGACCGCGCTGCCACTAGCATAGGCCCCACGAATTAGGAGCGTGCGCTCCCGATTTTCCCGCTGTGGGAGGTAACTGGTTAATCCAGCTATTTCCTTCGTTACTTTCGACGGTCATCATGGATGGCCGTTTTTTTTTGCCGAGATTTTAGCGATGACGACAGAGCATGAGTATCAGACGGGAATAGTGGGAGCGGGCTGGTTGGGATTGCCGCTGGCGAAGGCGCTGCAGGGGGCTGGCAAGCGGGTCGTCGTGACCGTCAGCTCGGCCGAGAAGGCCGCGCGGCTGCAATCGGAAGGCATCACCGCCTTCCCCCTGCTACTTGCCTCCGAACTGGCCGAGCCCTTGCCATTTCGCTGCCGCGATCTGGTTGTCTGCGTGCCGCCGAGCAAGACGGAGGATTATCCCGCCGCGGTGGCGCGCCTGTGTCAGCTGGCGCTGGCGGCGGGCACGCAACGGATGCTGTTTATCAGTGCGACCTCTGTGTGGGCAACCGGGCAGGGGGAGGAGGAGATGCCTACTCCGGTCCATGCCAGAGGCGAGCGGATGCTGGCCGCCGAGCAGGCGGTACAGGGAGCCGGCTTTGCGTGCGCCCTGGTGCTGCGCCCGGCCGGTCTCTATGGCCCGGCGCGCCATCCTGGCCGATTCCTCGCGGGCAAGACGCTGGCGGGAGGCGGTCAGGCGGTGAACCTGGTTCATCTGGATGACGTGGTTGCGGCCTGCCTGCTGATGCTGGAGCAGGGGCTGGATGGGGATGCCTACAACCTGAGCGCCCCGGTTCACCCGCGCCGTGAGCAGCTCTATCCGTTTGCCTCACGCCTGCTTGGCCTAGCTCCGCCTGTTTTCACCGAGCCGAGCGGCGACTTCGCCCCCATCGAGGGACTGCAGATCTGTCTACGACTCGGCTTCGTCTATCGCTGGCCGGATCCCGCCCACTGGTTTGCGGATCCCGCAGCACAATCGGATTGAAAGCAGATGGGGCTCAATATTATCTGCTGCGCCCCATCCCAGCGCCTCGCGGGCAATCGGGATTTGCCAAGGGGGGGATCCCCCCCTATCATGCGCCATCCACAGTGGCAGTGTGGTCATGATGACCCATTTCCGGGTTGCCGAGCTGCATCATGCGCCCATACCGCCATTCAAACCTGTCATAGAGAGCCGTAATGATGGTCGATACCAAGCGCCACCCCGACGGGGAGCTGTTGCTGAGAACCCTGGCAATGCCAGCCGATACCAACCCCAATGGCGATATTTTTGGCGGGTGGATCATGTCCCAGATGGATATAGGTGGGGGCATCATGGCCAAGGAGCTGGCGAAGGGACGTATCTGTACCGTGTCGGTCGAAGGCATGACCTTTCACAGCCCGGTCAAGGTGGGAGACGTGGTGTGCTGCTACGGTCGCTGCCTGAAGGTGGGACGCAGTTCCATGCGCCTGAAGCTGGAGGTCTGGGTCAAGCCGGTGTTGCGGGAAAATGAGGCTCAGCGCTACTGCGTGACCGAGGGGGTATTTACCTACGTCGCCATCGACGATCAGGGCAAATCCCGTCCCGTCCCGGTCTGATCCGGCTCAGATCAGCCGGGCATTGATGATGGATATTTCCTGCTCAAAGCCGGTTTTTTGCCGTATCATGCGCTCCAGCATCTCTTCCGAGCCCACGCACTGGTGGGTGTCGAACAGGCAGAGATCGCACTGGGGATCCCGCCTGATCTGATAGACGGTGGAGAGCTCCACTTGATGACAAGTTCCTTGTTGATCGTAAAATGTCACGCGGTACTGGTGCTGTCTCGCCATTGCGGGATCCCTCATGGATGAGTCGGGCCGGACACGAATAATGAGACTAGTCGGCGTCCATGACATTTGTGATGGTCATGGCGCCCTGCAGAGGCAGGTGATTGTTAGCCAATGAAAAATAGTTATCGCATTCTGGGGACCTCCCTGCTGACGCTGGGGCTGGTCGGCTGCTTCGAGGTACCGGATCAGGACCATCTGGTCACGGCGGCAGGCATAGTGCCTGGTGTTAACTGCCAGAAACCTCCGCTGGTAGCATTGGCATCCACTGCATTACCACGGGAATTTGGCATTACCGTCTGGAATCTCTACAAGGGTCAGCGTAAAAACTGGCGGGAAGGGCTGGACGAGTACGCCAAGTCCCAGGATCTGGTGTTGCTGCAGGAGTCGGCGACCCGACCCGAGATGCTGGACTGGCTGCGGGCTGGCGACTTCCAGTGGCAACAGTTGCAGGCCTTCACCCAGGGTGGTGTCTCCTTCGGCGTCATGACGGTCGCCAAGACGCCCCAGGCCTTCGTATGCGGCGTTCGCTCCCCCGAGCCCCTGCTGCGCATCCCCAAGTCCGGGCTGGTGAGCCTGTACCCCTTGCAGGGGGATCCGGACGGTGTGCTGGTGGTGAACCTGCATGCGGTCAACTTCGAGCTCGGCATGGCCACCTTCCGCGAGCAGATCAACGATCTGACCGCGCTCATTCATCGCCACCAGGGGCCCGTCATCCTGGCGGGGGATTTCAACACCTGGAGCGACAAGCGCGAATACTGGCTGAACAAGCTGGTGGGAGAGCTGGGTCTGCAGGAAGCGATTCCCGTGCCGGATCTGCGCCGCACCGCCTTCGGCCGCCCGCTGGATCACCTCTACTACCGCAACCTGGATCTGGTGGAGGTGAGCTCACCGGCCACCGACGCCTCGGATCACAATCCCATCATGGCGCGCTTCGCGGCCCAGGCCATCACCCCTTAAGGTGTGATGGATGGCAGGCAAAAAAATACCCCGCATTCGCGGGGTATTTTTTTATTCGGCTTCAGCCATCAGCTGTTGTTCTTCACGAACAGGGTCAGCTCCTGGCCAGGTTTCAAGTAGTCGCTCTTGCCCAGCTGATTCCAGCGCATCACGTCGTTGACGGCGACCTGGAAGCGGGCGGCGATGGAGGAGAGGGAGTCTCCGCGACGCACCTGATAGACCATGGACTTGTTGCTGCCCTTGCCCTGCTTGGGCCAGACCACCAGCTTCATGCCCGGCTTGAGCGCCGACTTGGCATTCAGGCCGTTCCACTTGGCCAGATCGGCGTGGGTCACCCCGTGTGCCTGGCTGATGCTCCACAGGTTGTCGCCGGAGCGCACCTGATAGTTCACCTTGTTGCCACCATTGCTGGCGAGCTGCTGCGGCTTGCTCTGGGCGGCCTGACTCACCATGGGCTTGCCGCCGTTGGGGATGATCAGGCTCTGGCCACGACGCAGACTGGTGCTGCGCAGGTTGTTAGCCAGCTTGAGCTGCTGCACGCTCACCCCGTGGTTCTGGGCGATGCGGGAGAGGGTATCTCCGCTGGTGACCTGGTAGGAGCGAACGCCACGGGTACGCTCACGCTTGGGCAGGTCGGCCAGGGCCAGTTCCAGGGTGTCGGCATATTCGACCGGCACCAGCAGGTTGTAAGGGCCCCGTGGCGACGTCATGCCGCGCTTGAGCGCAGGATTGAGCGCCTTCAGCTGAGAGGCGGATACCCCGGCCAGCTGGGCTGCCACGTTCAGATCGACCTGACCACCGGTACTGATGGTGCGCAGTTGCGGTTTGTTGGCCAGCACCGGCAGGGTGACATTGTATTTGTCCGCGTTGCGGATCATGTCAGCCATGGCCAGGATCTTGGGCACATACATCCGGGTCTCGCGGGGCAAGTCCAGGGACCAGTAGTCGGTCGGTCGACCGGCCTTCTGGTTACGGATGATGGCGTTGCGCACCCGGCCTTCACCGGCGTTGTAGGCGGCCATGGTCTGCAGCCAGTCACCGTCGAAGAAACGGTTCAGGTACTCCAGATAATCCAGGGCGGCGTTGGTGGACGCAATCACATCGCGACGACCGTCATACCAGTTGTCGTGGCGCAGGCCAAAGTTCTTGCCGGTCGCAGGAACGAACTGCCAAAGACCGACCGCATTGCTGCGGGAGCGGGCATTGGGATCGAACATGCTCTCGATCATGGGGATGGTAATAAGCTCCATTGGCAGCTCACGCCGTTCGATTTCCTCTACCATCAGATACAGGTAGGGCTCAGCCCGGCTGGCAATGGTCGCCATATGCTTATCATTACGCAGTAACCAATCACGCTGCTGGCGGACTCGTGAGTTGTCGTGCGAGTCCAGCTGCATATCATCGCTGATACGCACCCACAGGTTATCGGTGTCATCCATCTCTTCTAACTGCTCGTCGCCGAACAGCATTCTGGAAGAGTGTTTCTTGTACGTTTTCTTGCTGACTTGGGGGGATTTGATCGGCTCGATTGCCGTTATCGCCCGGTCATCCTGATGGCTCAGGTTTTGACAGCCGCTGAGAAACAGCGCTGCCAATAAGGCCGTTCGTAGCTTCATCTCGCTCAGGTCATCTATTGAAAAACAGCTCGCATCATAAGGGGCAATGGCCCCCTGATCAAGGTTTGTTCAAAAAACGTCCTTCCAACCCCGTAGTACGGCGAAGGTATCCTCTGGATTTTCCAAGCATTTAAGTGCGTATTTCTCAGCAGAAAATCTCACGGAATTCTGTTCGCAGCGCATAAATACATTGAAATCTCGCTCATCCCCCAGGCGGGAAGGGAGACTCGGCAGGCCCTGCTGACGCAGCTTGCTGATCACCCCGATCCGGCGCTGGATCGCCAGGTTGTCCGGTTCGACCGCGTGGGCGAAACGCAGGTTGGAGAGGGTGTACTCATGGGCACAATAGAGGAGGGTGTCATCGGGCAGGGCCGCGAGTCGCTGCAAGGAGGCGTACATCTGGGCCGGGGTGCCTTCGAACAGGCGGCCGCAACCGGCGGAGAACAGGGTATCGCCGCAAAACAACATGCCATTGCCATGATAGGCGATGTGGCCAAGGGTGTGGCCGGGGACGTGCAGCACATCCAGGCTCAGGCCATGCCAGTTGATCTGATCGCCATCTTCCAGCCATTGGCCGTGGTGATCCGGCATGGGGTCGTGCCTTGGGCCATAGAGGCGAGCGTGGGGGAACTGGCTTAGCAGATCGCCGACCCCGCCCACATGATCCTTGTGGTGATGGGTCAGCAGGATGGCATCGAGCTCGAGTCCAAGGGCCTCGAGTCGCGCCAGCACCGGGGCCGCCTCGCCCGGATCGACCACCAGGCAGTGATTGTCGTGGCGGATCAACCAGATGTAGTTGTCGTTGAAGGCGGGAACTGTGATGACGGTATACATGGCTCGGCTTCTCTTTGTGTTCTCTTTAGGGAAGGGATCTTATATAACAAGATGGCGTTTGAACCCCGGATTGGTCCCATTATGCAGCTGGCACGTACCGAACAACAGATCGCGATCCCGACCAGCTGGTCGGCGCTGCCCATGGGGGACTGGGTGGCGGCCGAACTGCAGGAGCGACTCGACAACTGGTGTCCGCACCTGTTTGGCTATCACCTGCTGAAAATTGGCGCCCTGAGCGCCGAACTCTCCTGCGGTCGCTCCACCATTCGCCATCAGATTGGGGTCGCCCCCTCTGGCAGGCTGCTGGATCTCAAGGGGGATCCCCTTGCCTTGCCGGTGCGAACGGCCAGCGTGGATGCCTGTCTGCTCGCCCACTGTCTCGATTTCTCGCCGGATCCCCATCAGGTGCTACGCGAAGCCGAGCGGGTGCTGACCGATGACGGCTGGCTCATCGTCAGCGGCTACAACCCCACCAGTCTGGTGGGGCTCGGCCATTATGTGCCCTTCATGCGCCAACACCTGCCCTGGTCGGCACGCATGTTCACCCCGGCCCGGGTGACCGACTGGTTGCAACTGCTGGGATGCGAGGTGATGTTTGACGAGCGCTTCGGCTTCTCCTTTATGGGCAAGCAGAGCCGGATCGGGTGGTGGCGGGAGAGCCTGGGGCGGGACTATTGCCGGCCCTTCGCCTCCGTTTATGTCATCGCCGCCCGCAAGCGGCGCTTCCCCATCACCCCGGTGCGTCGGCGCTGGCGTCTGCCAGAATCGATGGCGGCGCCGGGCATGGCCCGCCAAGGCTGGTAGCCTGGCGCCCTTGGCTATCTGAGCCGGAGCGCCAAACTGCCGAGGGGGGCTGGATCAGGGCTGATAGCCGGTGTCTTCGGCCAGCTGCTTGCCACTGGCGGCATCGCGCGCCAGTTCGTCACAGCGCTCGTTCTCCGGGTGACCGGAGTGACCCTTGACCCAGAGCCATTCGATCTGGTGGCGTGCCACTTCCGCATCCAGTGCCTTCCAAAGATCGACGTTCTTGACCGGCTGGCGTCCGGCTGTCATCCAGCCTTTCTTCTTCCAGCCGATGATCCACTGGGTGATCCCTTGGCGCACATACTGGCTGTCGGTGGTGAGGCGCACCTGGCAAGGTTCGTTCAGGGTACGCAGCCCCATGATGGCCGCCATCAGCTCCATCCGGTTGTTGGTGGTGAGGCGATAGCCTCCCGCCAGCTCCTTGCGATGCTTGCCATAGACCATGACGGCGCCATAGCCGCCGGGGCCCGGATTTCCGAGACAGGAACCATCTGTATATAAATCAATCTGTTTCAACATGAGCAATGAATCTGTTTTAACCTGAGGCTTGGGGTAAACTAGCGGGCAAGGCCGAAGTTTGACATAGATTGGATCATGAACACACCCCAACTGAATCGCCAGATCATTCTGGATACTGAAACCACAGGTATGAACACGGCAGGCGGTCCCGTCTACCTCGGGCACCGCATCATAGAGATCGGCTGTGTGGAGGTGATCAACCGCAAGCTGACCGGCAACCATTTCCACGTCTACATCAAGCCGGACCGGCTGGTGGACCCGGAGGCCATCGCGGTGCACGGCATCACGGATGCCTTCCTGGTGGACAAGCCCTCGTTTAGCCAGATAGCGGATGACTTCATCGAGTTCATCCGTGGCGCCGAGCTTATCGCCCATAACGCCCCCTTCGACGTGGGCTTCATGGACTATGAGTTCAGCAAGCTGGGCCTGAACTTCAAGACGGCGGATATCTGTGGCATCACGGATACCCTGGCGATGGCGCGGGATCTCTTCCCCGGCAAGCGCAACAACCTGGACGTCTTGTGCGATCGTTACGGCATCGACAACTCCCACCGTACCCTGCACGGAGCCTTGCTGGATGCGGAGATCCTGGCAGATGTCTACCTGCTGATGACAGGTGGCCAGACGAAGTTGAATCTGGCCAATGAGAGCAGCGAGAGTGACAGCAACCAGGATACCGGGATCCGTCGGCTGGAGAGCCAACGAGCGCCGCTCAAGGTGGTGCGCGCCAGCGACGAGGTAGCCGCGACCCACGAAGCGCGCCTCGATCTGGTACAGAAGAAAGGAGGTGCTTGCCTGTGGCGACAATGAGTTCGCTCTGGGGCGGCTTGCTGTTGCTGGCCTCGTTCTCGGGGATGGCCAACGAGGTGTTTGCTCCCTCCGACATTCCCTTGCTCGATAACCGCTTTCGCATCGATTATGGGGTTAAAGAGATCACCTTCATCATCAAACGTCAGCCGGATACGCCCTCGGTGATCCTGGTGCGTCCCGATGGCAGCAAACTCTATGTGGGCAAGGTGACTCCACCGGACGTGGGCTGGCTGGCGCTGCCGGATCAGGACCTCATCACGGTGCGCGATCCCATGCCGGGACCCTGGCAGGCCATAGGCGCAGTCGATCCCAATAACCGGGTGCGGCTGCTGTCCGACGTCCGGCTCGAGAGCGAGCCGCTGCCGGCCAGGCTTTATCAGGGTGAGCGGGTCAAGCTGCAATCCCGGTTGCTGATCGACGGCGCCGCGCCCGGCGCCGGCTATTACCTCTCCGATCTCGGCATGACGGTCAGACTGCAGCAGTTCAGCGATGCCGCCCAAGCGGGCGAGCCCCTGTTCGAGGAGACCCTGGGTCACTATCGTGACGACGGCAAGGGGCTCGATGAGGTGCCGGGAGATGGGGTCATGACCGCAGAAGCCGTGCTGGATGTGCCGGCGGGCAAGTACCGTGCTCTCTACAGTACCGGCAACCAGGTCTTCTCCCGTGCCCAGTCCCAGCAAGTGCTGCTCTATCCCATGCCGCTGACCTACACCCTGGTTGCACCCTCGGGCGAAACGAGTGCCCGGCTCGCCTTGCTGCTCGACGCCGAAGAGCTGGATCCGGCCTCTGTGGTGATCCAGGGCAAGGCAGCCAACAGCACGGGGGAGAGCCAGACGTTCAACGCCGTGGCAAGCGAATCCAGGGTCAATATCACGCTGCCGGCGCTCAAGGCGGTGGGACAGTACAAGGTAGAGGCGACCCTGTTTGGCACGACGCGTCTCGGCCGCGAGATCCAGCTGCAACTGCCGACCAAGTCGTTCAACATATTGCCCGTGCTGGCGCCCCAGCCCTCGGCGGCGCCAGCCACTCAAGTATCGGCAGCGACCGAGACCCGATTTGAGGAGCAGGAGAGCCGCGGCTGGCTGCCATGGGCCCTGGGGGGGGGCGCCGGACTCCTGCTTCTGCTGGGGGGCGGGGGGCTCATCTTGCTGCAAAAACGCCGGACCCTGCACAAGGCGATGGCGGCCCAGAAGGCGCAGAGCGAGGGGGCGGCGCCTGTGCCCAAGCTGGACCTCAACCTGCCTGAGCAATAGCGCTGATTGCATGGTAAAAAAGCCGCCCGAATGGGCGGCTTTTTGCTAGGTGGGGGAAGGGGCATTTCCCTCGAACGGGATCAGTGCTCCCCGACGTAGATGTCCTTGTGCTGCTCGCGGATGTCGAGAAACTTGTCCAGATTGGCCAGCATCAGGGTCACCAGTTGGGGATCGAAGTGCTGGCCTCGCTCGGCCTCGATAAGCTCCAGCACCCGATCGAGCGGCCAGGCCTGCTTGTAGCAGCGATCCGAGCCCAGGGCATCGAACACGTCGGCCAGCGCCACTATCCGCCCCTCCAGCGGTATGGCATCGCCGCTCAGACCGCGGGGATAGCCGCTGCCATTCCACTTCTCATGGTGGCTGCCGGCTATGGTGGCCCCAATCTGGAACAGTGCCAGATCGCTGCCGGAGAGCATGTCCTGCCCGAGCTGGGCGTGGGTCTTCATGATCTCCCACTCCTCCGGGGTCAGCTTGCCCGGCTTGTGCAAGATGGCATCCGGGATCCCCACCTTGCCGATGTCGTGCAGGGGCGAGGCGCGCTTGATGAGCTCGCAGCGCTCCTCGTTCATGCCGAGCAGCTGGCAGAACAGCTCGGTGTAGAGCGCGACCCGCTTGACGTGCAGGCCGGACTCCTTGGAGCGGGTCTCCACCAGCTCGCCGATGCGATAGATGATCTCGCGCTGGTTGTCGCCAATTACCTCGTTGAGCCGGATGTTCTCCAGCGCCACTATGATGTTCTCGGTGAACAGACTCAGCAGGCCAGTGTCCATCTGATTGAGGGGACGTGTGGTTTCGATGTGGAACAAGAGGTGGTGGCGGGCATTCTGGCAATAGAGCACCATCTGATTGCCGTCGTAGACATTGGTCTCCTTGCTCATGGCGTGGCGTAGTATGGCGGGCGCCTCGCTCAGGCGAAGGACGGGCTCGTCGCTGAGCAGGGGCTCGAGCACCTGATCCCGCACCTCGTAGGCCAGGTGCTTCACGTCATAGATCTGGGACTCTTCCAGATTGAGCAGAGCGCTGAGCTGGGTCTGGGCGCCTTCGACGAACTGGCGCAGGGCTCTTTGTTCGAAGATCCCCTTGGAGGCTTCGATCACCTTCTCCAGCCCCTGGCGATTGCTCTCCAGGGTACGGATGTCCCGATAGGAGCGCAGGCTGGCGCGCAGCAGGGTGCGCAGCTTCTGGGAGGTGAGCTCTGTCTTGTCCTTGTAATCGTTGATGTCGTAGTTGGTGACCACGTCATCTTCCGGCGCCTGACCGGGCTGGCCGGTACGCAGCACGATGCGCACCATCTTGTTTTGCAGCTCGTCACGGACGAACTTCACCACTTCGAGGCCGGCGTGATCGGCCTCCATCACCACATCGAGCAGCAGCAGGGCGACATCCGGGGTCGTGGCAAGCAGGGCCTTGGCCTCGGCGGCAGAATAGGCGTGCAGGAAATCGATGGGCTTGTTGTCGAATTCAAACTTGCTCAAGGTAATCTTGGTGATGCGATGCACCTCGGGCTCATCGTCCACTATCATCACCTTCCAGCCAGCTTGTCGCTCTTGGGGTGGGAGCAGGTCATCGTCATCAATTATCAGGATTTGATCATCCATTATGCAATCCTGTCTGGGATACTGTGCTTACCTTAACCGCTTCATTAAAGATAGGAAACGGCTAGATATCCAAAATATGATCCATCCGTATTCTCTGCTTTCACTTCGCCTCGGCAAGCAAACGTTCCCATGAAAAACGCCTCCACAAGGGAGGCGTTTTGGCATTCAGGAGCGGACTCAGGCTGCCCTGTGATAGGCGGACGGCTCGAACAACGCCTTGTTGGCGACCAGATCGATGGGGTCAAAGTCATCGACGTTGATGGTCTGCAGGCGGCTCTGCTCGGCGCGGCGCAGCAACTCGGCTTCGGCCGGGTTGATGACCCCAAGCGCGAGGCCTGCATCGGCGACCTTGTCCAGCTGAGTGAAGGGACGCTTGCTGCCCTCTGCCTTGCAGACCTTGTCGAACAAAGGCTCGGCGGCCAGCACGTCATCCAGCGCCTGCTCCAGCAGGCCGAACGGGTTGCCCTCCTCGCGAGTGAGGTACTGCCCCTCGGCCAGACGGCTGCGGGTGGCACTCGGGGTCTGCAGCAGACGGGCGACCTGGCTGTCGAGCTTGTCGCTCGGACGCTTCAGATCGCGACCCAGCGGCAGCACGATGACGCGCAGGGCCAGGCCAATCCAGCGGTTCGGGAAGTTGCGCAGCAACTCGTCGATGGCTTCTTGTGCCTTGAAGGTGGCATCTTGCAGCGCCCAGTGTAGCAGCGGCAGATCCGCCTGTTGACGGCCCTCGTCCTGGAAGCGCTTGAGGGCGCTGGAGGCGAGATAGAGCTGGCTCAGCACGTCGCCGAGACGGGCGGAGACCCGCTCCTTGCGCTTGAGCTCGCCGCCCAGGGTGCCCATGGCCATGTCGGACAGGAAGGCCAGGTTGGCAGACAGCCGGGAGAGCTGCTGGTAATAGCCCTTGGTCTGATCCTTGAACGGAGTCGCAGCGAAGCGAGCACCGGTCAGGCCCAGCCAGAAACTGCGCACCAGGTTGCTGATGGCGAAGCCCACGTGGCTGAACACCGCCTTGTCGAACGCCTTGAGCGCCACGTCCTGATCCGGATGGCTGGCGGCCAGCATTTCGGGCAGCACATAAGGATGGCAGCGGATGGCACCCTGACCATAGATGATCATGCTGCGGGTCAGGATGTTGGCACCCTCGACGGTCACGGCGATGGGGGCACCCTGATAACCGCGGGCCAGGTAGTTGTTCGGCCCCATGCAGATGGCCTTGCCGCCGTGCACATCCATGGCATCTATGATGCTCTTCTGGGCCCGGTCGGTGAGGTGATACTTGACGATGGCGGAGATGACCGAGGGTTTCTCCCCCAGATCGATGGCGGTCACCGTCAGCTTGGCGGCGGCGCCCATGATGTAGGCGTTGCCACCCAGGCGAGCCAGCGGCTCTTCGATCCCTTCCATCTTGCCGATGGGCAGCTTGAACTGGCGGCGAATACGGCTGTAGGCGCCGGTGGCCAGGGCCAGCATCTTGACGCCGCCCGTGCTGTTGGAGGGCAGGGTGATGCCGCGACCGACCGACAGGCACTCCACCAGCATGCGCCAGCCCTGGCCGGCCATGGCCGGGCCGCCGATGATGAAGTCGAGCGGTACGAACACGTCTTCACCCCGGGTCGGACCGTTCTGGAACGGCACGTTGAGAGGGAAGTGGCGACGGCCGATCTCGACGCCCTTGATGTGGGTCGGGATCAGGGCGCAGGTGATGCCGAGCTCCTCTTCCTCACCCAGCAGGTGATCGGGGTCGCGCAGCTTGAATGCCAGCCCCAGCACGGTGGCGATGGGGGCCAGGGTGATGTAGCGCTTGTTCCAGGTCAGGCGCATGCCGAGCACCTCTTCCCCTTCCCACTCGCCCTTGGTGATGATGCCAAAGTCGGGGATGGAGCCGGCGTCAGAGCCCGCCTCCGGGCTGGTCAGGGCGAAGCAGGGGATCTCCTTGCCAATGGCCAGGCGGGGCAGGTAGTGGTCCTTCTGCTCCTCGGTGCCGTAGTGTTGCAGCAGCTCACCCGGGCCGAGGGAGTTGGGCACGCCGACGGTGGAGGCGAGCACGGCGCTGGCGCCACACAGTTTTTGCAGCACGCAGGACTGGGCATAGGCGGAGAATTCCAGTCCGCCGTATTTCTTCTTGATGATCATGGCGAAGAACTTGTGGTCCTTCAGGTATTGCCACACCTCGGGGGAGAGATCGGCGCGCTCGTGGGTCACTTCCCAGTCGTTGACCATGCGGCAGACGTCCTCGACCGGACCGTCCATGAAGGCTTGCTCTTCGGCGCTGAGGGTGGCGACCGGGATGGCGTGCAGTTTCTTCCAGTTCGGGTTGCCGGCAAACAGGTCCGCTTCCCACCAGGTGGTGCCTGCTTCGATGGCTTCCTTCTCGGTGCGAGACATCTCCGGCATGATGGATTTGTAGATCTTGAACAGGGGCTTGGTCAGCTGGTTGCGGCGAAACTCCACCAGGTTGAGCGGGATGGCAACCAGGGCGAACAGGGCCCACACCAGCAGGGGAACATGGCCATAGAAGGCGCCGACGCACAAGGCGATGGCGGTGGCCAGCGTGGAGGTGAGCAGAGACGCCCGGCGATATGCCATGGCGCCAATCACCAGGATCACTCCGAGCAGAGTGAGAGTCGTCGTCATTTTTCGCTCCTTGCATGAGTTGCCAACGTGGCATGACAGTGAGTTAACTGATCCAGAGGTCTGACCTGTTGGATGTGGCCTCTGTTGTAATTCATATGCACAAAGTTATCAAGCTGTTTACAACTCGGTTACCTCCTGGCTGTGAGCCAGTTAACGCAAGTCGTTTCCTTCACCCTTGCCGGGACTGGGGGGCGACGGCGGGATCAGCTTGTGCGACAATGCGCTGACCCTATGTTGGACGATACAAAGAGACATCAGACCCATGTACCAAGAACTTATCCGCAATGAATTGACCGAAGCTGCCAGCGTGCTCCAGGCGTTCCTGGCCGATGAGCAAAACCTGAAGGACATCGAGGCCGCCGCCAAGCTGCTGGCCGACTCCTTCAAGCAGGAAGGCAAGGTTCTCTCCTGTGGTAACGGTGGTTCCCACTGCGATGCCATGCATTTTGCAGAGGAACTGACTGGTCGCTACCGGGAAAACCGCCCAGGTTATGCTGGCATCGCCATCTCGGATCCGAGCCACCTCTCCTGTGTCTCCAATGACTTTGGCTATGACTATGTGTTCTCCCGCTATGTAGAAGCGGTCGGTCGCCGTGGTGACGTGCTGCTCGGCATCTCCACCAGTGGCAACTCCGGCAACATCCTCAAAGCCATCGAGGCGGCGCATGCCAAGGGTATGAAGGTCATCGCCCTGACCGGCAAGGATGGCGGCAAGATGGCAGGCCTCGCCGATGTCGAGATCCGGGTGCCGCACTTCGGTTATGCCGACCGCATCCAGGAAGTGCACATCAAGGTGATCCATATCCTGATCCAGCTGGTCGAAAAAGAGATGGCCAAGTAAGAGGCCATCTCAGATGGGGAACGGCAGATCGGTATCGACCGATATTGCCGCTCCCCATCTGGCTGAGGCCGATAGAAAAAGACGCAAGGATCCAGCGGTGGAGGGGATATGTGCGAACTGCTCGGTATGAGTGCCAATGTGCCGACCGACATCTGCTTCAGTTTTACCGGGCTGATGCTGCGGGGTGGCAAGACGGGGCCCCACAAGGATGGCTGGGGGATCACTTTTTATGAGGGGCGCGGTTTTCGCACCTTCAAGGACCCCGAGCCCAGTGCCCAGTCCCCCATCGCCAAGCTGGTGCAGGCGCTGCCCATCAAGAGCCGCGCCGTGGTCAGCCATATCCGGCAGGCCAACCGGGGCTGCGTGTCGCTTGAGAACACCCATCCCTTCACCCGCGAGTTATGGGGACGCTATTGGACCTTCGCCCACAACGGCCAGCTGACGGGTTACAAGAAGCTGCCAACCGGGCGTCACCGTCCGGTGGGGGACACCGACAGCGAGCGGGCCTTCTGCTGGCTGCTCGGCCAGCTGGAGCAAAAATACCCCAAGTGCCCGACCAATTTCCCCGCCATGTTCCGCTATCTGGCGAGCCTGTGCGACGAGCTGCGCACCCTGGGGGTGTTCAATATGCTGCTGTCGGATGGGGAGTTCGTGATGACCTATTGCAGCAACAACCTCTACTGGCTGACTCGCCGGGCGCCTTTTGGCGAGGCTCGCCTGCTGGATGAGGACGTGGCCATCGATTTTCAGAGCGAGACGACCCCGAACGACGTGGTGACCCTGATTGCGACCCGGCCGCTGACCGGCAATGAGAACTGGGTGAAGATGATGCCCGGGGAGTTTTGCCTGTTCCGTCTGGGGGAGCTGGCATACGGTAACTCGGCCAAGCTACTGATCTCCGAATAAAAAAATACCAGGGTAGAATCCTACCCTGGTTCTTCGCAGCAGCCATACAGGCAAAAAGGGATGAGAGAGGTGTTGCTGAGCCGCATCATTCTCATGACTTGCATTGTTACTTTAATGTTAATTTTGTGACAATATTTATTTTTACCCTTGATTCTCCGTCGTGTCGATAATTTGAACTCGCTCACATTGTGGTGAGATTTGGAGACTCGAACGCACGTTGTTGTCCGCCATGGGCGAGTGACAGGGGAGCGCTTGGTAGGCTATATTTCTGGTCTGTTTGGATACCATCAAAAGGGATCGAGAAGATGGAGTGGCTGGATCAGAAGGTATTACGGCAACTGGCAGAAGACATAGGCCAAGAGATGATGCCCGTGGTCATCTCAGTATTCGTCGAAGAGGTGGGTGAGCAACTCGCCCAGTTAAGGCCCTTGTATGAGCAGCGGGATTGGTCCGCGCTGGCGCGCCTCGCCCACAGCATGAAGTCCTCCTGCGGCAGCTACGGCGCCGAGCCCAGCTACCAGCAGGTGATGGCGCTGGAACTCGCCTGTCGCCAAGAAGACGCAGAAGCCGCCGGTCAGCTGCTGACGCAGCTCGAGCACTCCCTCCCTCAGGTGTTTTCCCATCTGGCCCTGTATCACTGAGCCCTAGGCGGGTTCAGCCCGCCTTGTCCTGAGCGATGTGGCAACTCTGGATCACCCCGTCAAGGGCCTGCCTGAGTTTGAGGCGATCGTGGCGATGGGGAAGCACAGCCTCTCCCAGATTGGCCTGGACCAGGCAATGGGTCAGCTCGGGGGCCGTGTGCCCCTCAGGCGCCAAGATGGCGTTGACCCGACCCGCGCCAATCCTCTCTTCCAGCCAGCGATACTGGCTGAGCAGTGTCAACTGGCCCGCGGGCCCCTCCTCGGCTACCAGATTGCCGACAAAGACCACGATGGCCTGGCTGTGTTGAATGGCCTCGGCTATCTCGCCCAGCAGCAGGGGCGGCATGACGGAGGTGAGGAAGCTGCCAGGCCCCAGGATGATCATGTCGGCCTGAGTCAGCGCCTCGACCGCTTCCCTAGTAGCCGGCACGGCCGGGTTGAGGCTCAAGGCTCGCGGCGGGGTGGTGAGCTGATCGATGGAGACTTCCCCCAGGATCTGGTCGCCGCAGAGGGTGTGGGCGCACAGATCCGTGGGGTGCTCGGACATGGGAAGGAGCTGTGACTCGATTTTCAGCATGTCGCTGATGAGCCGGATGGCGTCAAGGGGCCGGACACAGAGGTTGTCGAGGGCCAGCAGCATGAGATTGCCGAGGTTGTGCCCCCCGAGCTCCCCCTTGCCATTGAAGCGGTACTCAAACAGCAGGCTGCCGATGCTGGGGTCGGTCACGAGTTGATTGAGGCAGTTGCGAAGATCCCCCCAGGCAATGCACTCCTGGCTCTTGCGCAGCCGTCCGGTGGAGCCGCCATCATCCGTGGTGGTCACTATGCCGGTCAGCCGGGATCCTAAAAACGAGAGAGAAGAGAGCACGCGACCCATGCCGTGTCCGCCGCCGATCGCGACGACCCGGTCAAAATCACTGATACTGTTGTGCCACATGCAGCCATCCTGTGGGGGTCTGTGAGAGCGATTCTAGCCTAATATGGCCAGGTAATTATTTGATAAGGGTATGATTTTTGCTTGCAAGCAGCATCGCATACCACTAGGAGATGGTGTTGAACTTCCTGACGGCTCACTCTCTTGCCGAGACGACCACGCTGGCCGCCCAACAGATAGCTGAACGGCTGCTTGCTCAATCACCTCATTCCCCTTCGCTATTGCTGGTCTATTTTACCCAAGCTCATGATGCTGCGGTACTGCGCCAGATCCTTAAAACCCATTTTCCCGATACTCGCATCATGGGATGCAGCTCCTGCGCCGGGATCCTGACCCAGGCCGGACACCATGCCCGGCAAGGCTGGAGCCTGGCGGTTGGAGCGATTTACGATGACAAGGGCGCTTACGGGGTGGCCGGCCAGGCCGGGGAGACACTGGATGTACGCCAGTTATTGCGCCGTGCCATCGCCGATGGCGGCCGTCCCGGGGAGCTGCCGCCCCTCATCTTGTTGCATGCGAGCCCTGGGCTTGAAGAGACCATGCTGGCGGGGATCGAAGCCGAGTTTGGCACGACGGTTCCCGTCGTGGGGGGCTCGGCGGCCGATGACGGTGTGACAGGTGACTGGCAGCTGTGCTGGACCGAGGGAGAGAGCCAGCAGGGCTGCGTGTTAGCGGTGCTCTATCCCGATTGTCAGCTGGCCTTCCAGTTCCACTCCGGCTATGTGCCCACCGAGCGGCATGGCATCATCACAGCCCTGGATGGGCGCGAGGTGCTGACCATAGATCACGAGCCGGCGGCTCAGGTCTATGCCCGCTGGACGGAGCGCGAAGCGCCCTGGCCCGTCGGTCCCATCCTGAAGGAGACCACCCTCTCCCCGCTGGCCCGCCAGGTCGGGATGCTGGATGACCTGCCCTATTTCAAGCTCTCCCATCCCGAGGCTGTGACGGCCAGGGACGGATTGCGGCTGTTTGGCGAAACCCGGCTGGGGGAGCGCCTGCAGTTGATGTACAGCAGCCAGGAAGGGTTGCTGCAACGCAGCCTGAATGCGGTGCGCATCGAGCCCGAATATGGGATGGCGGGCAGCCTGCAGCCGTTTGGCGCCCTGGTGATGTTCTGCGCCGGCTGCCGATTGGCGCTGGGAGACAGTCTGGACGACGTGGTAGAGCAGTTTCGCAGTCGATTGGGGGAGATCCCCTTCATCACTCCATTTACCTTCGGCGAGCAGGGGCGACTACCCCATGGTGAGCTGGCCCATGGCAACCTCATGGTCTCGAGCATAATCTTCCTCGAGAGCTGACACTGTGCTGGACACAAGATGATAGGGAATACCGAACTCGAAGCTCTGGGCGACAAGCTGCAGACCACGCTGGTGGAATTGATGCGCTGCCGGGAGCGAGAGGCCAAATACCGTCAGGAGTCGCAGGCCTTGCTGTGCGGGGTGGCGACCCTGGCCGATGCCCAGAGCCTGGAGCAGGTGCTGGACAGCCTTATTTTGGCGCTCAAGCCCTTTATCGGCTTCGAGCAGGCGGATGTGGTGGCCTGGAACGGGGCGAGTGGCACCACTCACCTCAGCACCCAGCCAGACGAGGTGGGTCGCAGCTGGTCGCTCACTCCGCTCTTCGCCCGCGCCATCGCAGGGGAAACTCTGGTCATCTATGATCCGACCCAGCTGCCCGAGCTGGCGCCGATGGCGGGGGCTGAGGGGTGGGCCAGCGTCATGATGACGGGGCTGCAGGCCCCGGGCTTTTCCGGCGTACTCATCTGCCGGCATGGCAGCGCCGGCACCTTCGATCTCAAGAGCAAGGCGGCGATGCAGCGCTGCCGCCCCCTCATCTCCCAGGCGCTGGTCAACATCGCCTACCGGGCCCGTCTGCAGGAGCAGGTTGATCTCAAGACCCTCGCCCTGCAGGCCAGCGAGCAGCGCTTTCGCAGCTTCGCCGCCATGGCGTCTGACTGGTTCTGGGAGACGGATCCCGAACATCGGCTCAGCTATGTGTCGGCCCCCGGCTATCAGGGGGAGGTGATAGCGCGCCAGGCGGGTCGCAGCCTCTATGATTTTGCCCATGACAAGCGTGACCCCGAGTGGTGCAAGTATCGGCGCCTGATCGCCCGTCATCTGCCGGTGCGGGCGATGCGTGCCCAGGTGCTCCTGGCCCGCGGACCCTGCTGGATGGAGCTCAATGCCGAGCCCTGCTTCGATGCCGCTGGCGCCTTTATCGGCTATCGGGGTACGGCGCGGGAGATTGGCAACCAGATCCGCCGAGAGCAGGAGCTGGCGCGCGCGCGGGATGAGGCGCAGACGGCCAACCGCACCAAGTCACAATTTCTGGCCATGATGACCCACGAGATCCGCTCCCCCATGAATGCGGTGCTGGGGATGCTGGATCTGCTGCAATATGAGCAGCTTGGGGGCCCGCAGCAGGCTCTGCTCGGGCATGCCACCCACTCGGCGCACCTGCTGCAGACCATCATCGACGATGTACTCGATTTCTCGAAAATTGAATCCCATACCCTGACGTTGCATAGCGAGCCGTTCGAACCCGTCAACTTGTGCCGGGCGCTGGTGGAGCCGCTGCAACCACAGGCGGATGCCAAGGGCATTGAGCTGCACTGGCAACTGGATGAGACGGTGCCGCGCCAGTTGCAGGGGGATTCCGTTCGTTTATCCCAGGTAATTGTCAACCTGCTTGGCAATGCCTTGAAGTTCACCGCCAGCGGCCAGGTGGTGCTGGCGCTGGCGTGGGAGGAGGAACGGCTGAAAGTGTCGGTGACGGATACGGGGATCGGCATCTCGCCAGAGGATCAGGCCCTGTTGTTTGAGCCCTTCTTCCAGGTGGACAACTCGGCCACCCGCCGCTTCTCCGGCTCCGGGCTCGGGCTTGCCATCAGCCAGCGCCTGGTACAGTTGATGGGGGGCGAGATATATCTGCAAAGCCACCTGGGGCAAGGCAGTTGTTTCTGCTTCGAACTGCCGGGTATGGCAGCGCCTTATATCGGCGCATCCAGTACAACTAGCGAAGCCTTCTCCATGCTGGATCTGGATGTGCTGGTGGTGGAGGACAGTCCGGTCAACCAACTGGTGGTGTCGCTCATGCTGCAAAAGCTGGTGTGCCGGGTGAGGCTGGCTGCCAATGGTCTGGAGGCGCTGGCACAGGTCGGTGAGCGACAACCCGATCTCATCTTGATGGATATGCGCATGCCGCACATGGATGGGCTGGAGGCGACCCGCCGCTTGCGTGATATGGGGTGTGAGGTGCCGATAGTGGCGTTGACGGCCAATGCCATGACGGAAGACAGGGAGCGTTGCCTGGGGGAGGGGATGAACGATTTCTTGGCCAAGCCCATCAGTCTGACTCGGCTGCGGCACTGCTTGTTACGCCATTGCGGCGCGGTAAACCCATATTCCAGATAAAAAAATGGTCAACCTGGTGGTTGACCAATTCTTCAGCAAATACTGAAGAGAGCACGGGATAAATCGGGTTGTACGGTTATATATGAAAAAGTCGTGCCAACTTTTCAGAACCTGTTATTGCGGCTTGCAGCAGAGTTACGTCTCATTTACTGCCGTTCACTCGTTGCAAAATGCGAATGTTGCATTTTCATTGTAAGAATATTCGCATTATGCAAAAGCACTATTGACTCACTGTGCGATCAGTCGGCGCAGGAACTGGCGCGCCGCTTCACTGTTTTGTTTGGCAATCAACATCTGTTTCTCATAGATCGGCATGGGCAGGATTTCGAGCCAGCGTTGGCAGAGCCAGGCCGCATCGTCAAACTGCTTGTCCGGGTAAAGCTCATCCAGTTCCGGATATTGTTCAAACACTTCTCTTAATCTGCTCACCAACTGTTTGTCACTGAAATCCGAATGCGCGCTTGGCCAGTTGGGCAGGGTTTCTACCTGGGCGTGACGCAAGCCGGTGTCATCGGTTTCCATTTCATGAATACAGAAACGTTCCAGCCCGAGCACTGTGACCCCGAGCAGGCCGTCGTTGAGGGTATAGAAATCAGTCACCTTGACCCGGGTGCCGACCGGCAGGATCCGCCCGCAGGTACCCGTGCTGGTGGTCTCCTCCATGACGATGCCAAAGCCTCTGTCCTCGATGAATGACGCCTTGAGCATCTGCAGGTGGCGTGGCTCGAACAGGCGCAGGGGGAGTTTGCCGCCCGGTAGTATGTGTGAAGGCAAGGGGAACAGTGCCAAGGGTTGAAGTTTCATGTTCCATCCTCCAATAAGTTGCATCTGAATATGACAATGCAGTGACTGTGCCAGAGGATGAAAAAATCAGTCCATCGGGCTGACGAACTGATAAGTAACTTTAATGTTAATTAAAAATCAATTAGTTATATATTGGGTGAGTGGCTAGAGGGAGAGGCGGAGAGATGGGATGCAGATGGATTTCAAGGGGCTCGAACATGACCCATCTGCAGAATGAGGCGCCGTTTGCATATTGCAAATACCTGTTACTGCAAAATGCGTAGCGGTTAGCCGTTGTGGCATAGGCATATGGGATGGTTGCCGGGCTAGACGACCGATTCCGTGCGTTGACTCAAACCTTCCTGCATCAAGACCGAGACCTCGTCATACATCTGTGACCAGGCGTCGGCCAGTTCCGGTTGGAAGTGGGTGCCCAGTCGGCGAGACAATACTGTCGTCATTGCCTGCTTCAGCAGCGCGAACTGGTGTGGCTGCACGTTGAATTTTTGGTGGCGGCGGCCGAGATCCCGAATGATAAAACCCAGGGCATCCAGTTGCTCCAGGCTGGTGATCACCGTATTCAGGGTCTCGGAGACCTTGGCAATCGGCATTCCCGCAGGATCGGGGAAGAGGTTGATCAATTCCGGCGACAGTTTAAACAGCTCCTCATACACCTCCTGTACATAGGCGTTGTTCAATGCCGTGACCTTGCCCCATGCCTTCTGAACCAGTTCGATCTGTGCGGGAGTCATGCCGTCCATCCTCGGTTGGTGGTTGCATGAAAATAATAATGTATTTGGTCAGTAATGTGCGAGAGCCACGACATTTCATCCGCGTTATTACGCGAGTGCCGTGAGGGGGTGGGGAGGTTGGAATGGGCAGAAAAAGGCCCCGACATGGCGGGGCCTGACAAGGTGATGGCGACGCGCTAGCACCATGGGGGTAGGTGCGGCACCAAGGCCTTAGTTGCGCTGCTCCAGATACATGACGGCGGCTTCCACACGGCTCTGGGCCTCGAGCTTTTTCAGCAGGCTCTTGACGTGTACCTTGACCGTCCCCTCGGAGATGTGGAGCACGGAGGCGACCTGCTTGTTGGAGAGGCCCTTGGCAATCTCGCGCAGGATCTGCATCTCGCGCCGGGTCAGGCTCTCGAGCTTCTGTTGCAGGTGGTCCAGCTCGTAAATGTTTTCCAGATAGGGGCGCAGCGGCTCGCTCAGGATCTGCTTGCCGGTCATCACATCGGCCAGTTGACCGAGCAGCACATCGGGCTCAGTGTCCTTGAGTAGGTAACCGTCGGCGCCGGCCTTGAGCAGGGCGACCACGTCCTGACGGACATCGGACACGGTCAGGATCACCACCCGGGAGGTGACCTCTTCGGCCCGCAGCGCCTTGAGGGTATCGAGGCCGGACAGCCCCTTCATGTTGAGATCGAGCAGGATCAGGTCCGGTTCGGACTCCTTGGCCATGGCCACGGCATCGGTACCATTGGAAGCCTCACCGATCACCTCGATGTTATCTTCCAGCTCCAGCAGTTGCACAATCCCTTTGCGCATCAGGGGATGGTCATCCACGACCAGAACACTATATTTCATCTCGTCCATCAGGCGTCTCTTGTTAGGCTGGTGGGAAAGGTCAGGTGTACGCGGGTGCCGCCAAAGGGCGGCTCACTGATGGTCAGCCGGCCGTGCAGCTTGCTGGCACGCTCGTTCATGATGCTAAGACCGTAGTGATTGACCGCGGAGCTTGCGCCCCCTATTCCGACACCATCGTCTGCAATCTGAACCTGAATGTTACCATCAGCCAGGGTCTCACAGCTAACGTCAATGCGCTGTGCGCCAGCATGTTTGATGGCATTGAGCACTGCCTCACGGATCAGCTGCAGGATGTGAATGTGCTGGCCCGCCTCCAGATCCGTATCTGCCAGACCGTATTGGAGCCGTATGTCGGCCTGGGTCTGGGGCTTGAGCTGCTCCAGCATGACGGCGATGGCCTCGCCCAGGTTGGCGTCACCTATGCTGAGGCGGAAGGTGCCGAGCAGCTCGCGCAGCTGGGTGTAGGCGTTGCTGAGCCCCTCGTCGATCTGCTGCATGGCGGCCTCGGCCTTCACATTGTCCCCCTTGGCGACGGAGCGCTTGAGCAGGGTGGACTGGATCTTGAGGTAGGAGAGGGCCTGCGCCAGGGAGTCATGCAGCTCGCGGGCGATGACGGCTCGCTCTTCCATCAACAGCAAGCGCTGGTGTTGCAGCAGGGTCTGATCCTTGTGCAGCACCTGGGCCAGCAGCATGGAGAAGTTCTTCATCAGCCGCTCGTCGATGGGGTGCTCGCTTATCATGTCGAGCCGCCCGTACTCCAGATCGTCCATCTGCAGATAGAAGCTCACTACCGTATCCAGATCGCCGGGCCACCCCTTGCGACCCGTGATGTAGACCGGCATGGCATTGTGTTCGAAGCGGGTCAGCCGTATGTAGTCGATGTGCTGATGGGCGGCGGCCCGCTCCAGCAGCTTGAGCAGGGTGCGCCTGCTGAGCGGCGCCGCGTGCAGCTTCTGGGCGGTACTGTAGAGGAAGGAGAGGGTGTCGTTGGCCTGCTGCAGCTTGGCGGTTTTCTCTTCCACTTTGCTGCCCAACTCCCGATAGAGTTTGCCGAGCTCGTCCGCCATGGTGGCAAAGGCCCCCGACAGCTCTCCCAGCTCGTTGTCACAGTGAGGCGGCAGCGCCAGATCGAACTCCTGGCGCTGGATCTGGCGGGCGCAATAGACCAGCTGATTGAGGGGGGCGACCACCTGCTGGCGGGTAAATCGCACCGTGAACCAGGCGATGGTGATGATGGAGAGCAGCCCCAATCCCTCTGCCAGCGCCAGCATGCGCACCTTGAACTCCACGTGGTACTGCATCTGGTTGACGAAGTCGTCGATGGCGGCGACGAACTGCTCGGTATTGTCGGTGTAGCGTCTGGGGGTGGCATTCTCGATGTGCTCGCGCATCACCTGCCATTGCAGCAAGACCTCGCCATAGGTGCGGCGCAGGGCGGCGGGGGTGATCCAGCGTTGGGTCTCCTGCAACTCGGGGGCATGCAGGGTCTGCTCGAACTGGGCGAGCCGACCGAGCACGACCTGATCCTTCTCGATCTCGTAGGCCATGCGATAGGCCTGCATCCGCAGGGATCCCGACAGGTTGATGGCCTTGGCATCGGGTACCGAATAGAAGAGGGTGACCATGGCCACCACGGCGATCAGGCTCGCCATGAACAGGATGAGCACCATGGAGCGGCCGATGGCGCTGCTGACAGAATGCACTTTGAACCACTTTTCCATGCCGACTGGTTTCCCTCGTTTCAGGCAATAACCCCACAAAGTAGCATGGGAGTGTACTCCAACTTGTGCTAGCATCGAAAAACTAGATGAACTCCGAGCTGTTTTGCCTAAGTCCTTGAGATAGGGGGAAACAGCCGTCAGCCGGTTGTCGATCGTCAACAGCCGAGCTGTAAGGGTCAGGAAAGAAATGCCCTGGCCTCCCGTATTTGGAAAGGTGTTTATGTCGCCACTTGAAGATGGGTTTTCCCGTCGTTTTTACTATCTGCGCCTGTCGGTTACCGATGTGTGCAACTTCCGCTGTACCTACTGTTTGCCCGATGGCTACCGTCCAGACGGGCGCAAGTCGTTTCTCTCCCAGGAAGAGATCCGCCGCGTCGTCGCCGGCTTTGCCGCCATGGGCACCCGCAAGGTGCGCCTGACCGGGGGGGAGCCATCCCTGCGTCGGGACTTCACACAGATCATCGAGACCGTGGCCAATACTCCTGGCATCGAGAAGGTGGCCATGACCACCAATGGCTATCGCTTGAAAGAGCGGGCAAAGGAGTGGTTTGACGCCGGTCTGACCGCCCTCAATGTCAGCGTCGACAGCCTGGATCCCCGTCAGTTTCACCAGATCACCGGCGAGAACAAGCTGGCGGAGGTGATGGAGGGGATCGAGGCTGCGCTGGCTGCCGGTTTCAAGTCGGTGAAGATCAATGCGGTGCTGCTCAAGGGGCTCAACGATCAGCAGCTGGGCGCGTTTCTGGCTTGGATCAAAGACAAGCCCATCGAGCTGCGCTTCATCGAACTGATGCAGACCGGGGAGATGGACAGCCTGTTTCGCGATCACCACACCAGTGGCGAGCTCATCAAGCAGCAACTGCTCGGCGATGGCTGGGTACAGCAGCTGCGTGGCCAGGATGATGGCCCGGCCCAGGTCTTCATGCACCCGCAATCCCAAGGTGGAGTGGGGCTCATCATGCCCTACAGCAAGGATTTCTGCGCCGGTTGCAACCGGCTGCGGGTCTCCTCCGTTGGCAAGCTGCACCTGTGCCTGTTTGGGGACCATGGGGTCGAGCTGCGGGATCTGCTGAGCGCCGACGCCCAGCAAGATGAGCTGCAACACAGGATCCGCCACGCCCTCACCGGCAAGGTTGCCACCCATCGCCTGCACGAAGGCAATGCCGGCATGACCCCCCATCTCGCCTCCATCGGTGGTTGACGCTTAAAATAGCCACCGATTAATAAGCAATCCTCACATAGGGGTATTTTAACCTGCCCCTCTGCTGCTTTCTTGCGCCAAGGGTTTGATCCAGCGCAAGAATCCCCCCTGTTTATCTCCCTGGTGGTATATCCCTCAACTTGTCAGGGTCGCAATATACACCCACTCTTATAATCGGTATTGAAAATGCCAGTCACGCATCTCTCCCAGGGAAGAGGAAGCAATATGCCGGATGGGGTCGACCTGTCACGCCGTGGCCTGTTTCGAGGCCAATTGAGTGCACGCGCACCGGAAGTGCAGCTGCCCTGGTCCATTCCCTGGTCCGATTTCGTGGCCGATTGCACCCGCTGCGGCGACTGCCTCACCGCCTGCCCCGAGCAGATCCTGGTGAAGGGCGACGGCGGCTTCCCGACGGTGAACTTCCAATTGGGGGAGTGCACCTTCTGCGGTGACTGCGTGTCTGCCTGCAAGCAGCCCCTGTTTCGTCCGACCAGCGAGGTGGCCTGGCACTATGTGGCCCAGATCGAGGCCGGTTGCCTGGCCCACGCCCAGGTGTTCTGCCAGCGCTGCCAGGACAGTTGCGAGCCGCGGGCCATCCGTTTCTCTCCCCAGTTGGGACGCGTGCCGACCCCGGATATCGACACGAACAGCTGCAACGGTTGCGGTGCCTGTGTAGCAGATTGTCCGGTGGGAAGCATAAAAATCAGCATGCCGAATGGTAAATCTGCGGCCTGACAGCGGCTTATAACCGCGTCTCGGTCCATGGCAGATGTCCCGGTACCGACGCCATAGCAAGGATGAGCAAGTTGAACAACGACATGAACAGCGACATGAAAAAAGCGGAGTTTCACGTATCCAGCCTGGTGGTGCTGACCCAGCCTCCCTTGCGTCACGAGCTCGCCCAGCAGATTGCGACCCTGGAGGGGGCCGAGATCCACGCCGTCAGCGACGAGGGCAAGCTGGTGGTGACCCTGGAGGGCCCCAGCCAGCGCCCCATCATGGATGCCATCGATGCCATCCAGGCCATGCCAGGGGTGCTCTCCGCCGCCCTCATCTACCACCAGTTCGATGAATCCGATGAGCAAGATGAGCAATAACAAGGAATGACGCGTCATCAGGCTGAGCCGACGGGATTCATCATGAAGGCGGCCATTGATGCGATACAGGCGATGCGTGTTGTTCAGCGCCTGAGCGACTACCAGATCGATACACTCGACAACTTACGCGAAAAGCAATGTGAGGATATGCCATGAAGCTGAGTCGACGCGACTTTATGAAGGCCAACGCGGTGGCGGCAGCCGCTGCCGTGGCCGGTGTCAGTGCCCCCACCCTGGCGGCGAACCTGATCACCAGCACCGACAAGACCGCCATCACCTGGGACAAGGCCCCCTGCCGTTTCTGCGGCACCGGCTGCTCTGTTCTGGTGGGCTCCCAGGCTGGCCGCGTCGTGGCGACCCAGGGCGATCCCGATGCCCCGGTCAACCGTGGCCTGAATTGCATCAAGGGCTACTTCCTGTCGAAGATCATGTACGGCCAGGACAGGTTGACCCAGCCCATGCTGCGCATGACCAACGGCAAGTTCGACAAGAACGGTGACTTCGCCCCCATCAGCTGGGATCAGGCGTTCGACATCATGGCCGAGAAGTTCAAAGCCACCCTCAAGGAGAAGGGCCCGACCGCGGTCGGCATGTTCGGCTCCGGCCAATGGACAGTGTGGGAGGGCTACGCCGCCTCCAAGCTGATGAAGGCAGGTTTCCGCTCCAACAACCTGGATCCCAACGCCCGTCACTGCATGGCCTCTGCCGTGGTCGGTTTCATGCGTACCTTCGGCATGGATGAACCCATGGGCTGCTACGACGACATCGAGCAGGCCGACGCCTTCGTGCTGTGGGGCTCCAACATGGCCGAGATGCACCCCATCCTCTGGTCACGCATCTCGGATCGCCGCCTGTCTCACCAGGATGTGCAGGTGCACGTGCTCTCCACCTTCGAGCACCGCAGCTTCGAGCTCGCGGACAACGGCATGGTGTTCACGCCCCAGACCGATCTCGCGATCCTCAACTACATCGCCAACTACATCATCCAGAACGACAAGGTGAATTGGGAGTTCGTCAACAAGCACACCCAGTTCCGCCAAGGGGTGACCGACATCGGCTACGGTCTGCGTCCCACCAACCCGCTGCAACAAAAAGCCAAGAATCCGGACAGCGGCGACTCCACCCCCATGAGCTTCGACGACTTCGCGAAATTCGTGGCGGATTACGACGTCGACTCTGTCTCCAAGCTCTCCGGCGTCTCCAAGGAGAAGCTGGTCAAACTGGCCGAGCTCTACGCTGATCCGAGCAAGAAGGTGGTCTCCTACTGGACCATGGGCTTCAACCAGCACACCCGCGGCGTCTGGGCCAACAACCTCTGCTACAACATCCACCTGCTGACCGGCAAGATCTCCACCCCGGGCAGCGGTCCCTTCTCCCTGACCGGCCAGCCGTCCGCCTGTGGCACCGCCCGGGAAGTAGGTACCTTCGCCCACCGTCTGCCCGCCGACATGGTGGTGACCGAGCCCAAGCACCGCGCCATCGCCGAAAAGATCTGGAAGCTGCCGGAAGGCACCATCCCGGAGAAGGTGGGTTATCACGCCGTGCTGCAGAGCCGTATGCTCAAAGATGGCAAGCTCAACGCCTACTGGGTGATGTGCAACAACAACATGCAGGCCGGCCCCAACATGAACGAGGAGGGGCTGCCCGGTTATCGCAACCCGGCCAACTTCATCGTGGTCTCTGATCCGTACCCGACCGTTACCGCCCAGGCCGCCGATCTCATCCTGCCCACCGCCATGTGGGTGGAGAAAGAGGGGGCCTATGGCAACGCCGAGCGCCGCACCCAGTTCTGGCACCAGCAGGTCAAGGCGCCGGAAGGGGCCAAGTCCGACTTGTGGCAGCTGATGGAGTTCTCCAAGCGCTTCACCGTGGACGAGGTGTGGCCGGCGGAGCTGATCGCCAAGATGCCGGAAGTGAAGGGCAAGACTCTGTATGAGGTGCTCTACAAGAACGGCCAGGTCGATCAGTTCCCGAAAGAGCAGAGCAAGGGCGCGCTGAACGACGAGGCCGAGCACTTCGGCTTCTACGTCCAGAAGGGCCTGTTCGAGGAGTACGCCTCCTTCGGCCGCGGTCATGGTCACGATCTGGCCCCCTTCGATCAATACCACGAGGCGCGCGGCCTGCGCTGGCCGGTGGTGGACGGCAAGGAGACCCTGTGGCGCTATCGTGAAGGGTTCGACCCCTATGTGAAAGCGGGCGAGGGGGTGCGCTTCTACGGCAAGCCGGACGGCAAGGCGGTCATCTTCGCACTGCCCTATGAGCCGGCCGCCGAGGCACCGGACCAGGAATACGACATGTGGCTCTCCACCGGCCGGGTGCTGGAGCACTGGCACACCGGCTCCATGACCCGCCGCGTGCCCGAGCTCTACCGCGCCTTCCCGGATGCTGTGCTGTTCATGCACCCGGAAGATGCCAAGGCCCGTGGCGTGCGCCGTGGGGAAGAGGTGATCGTCTCCTCCCGCCGTGGCGAGGTGAAGACCCGCGTCGAGACCCGGGGTCGCAACAAGCCGCCCAAGGGTCTGGTGTTCATGCCCTTCTTCGATGCGAGCCAGCTGGTCAACAAGCTGACCCTGGACGCCACGGATCCGCTCTCCAAGGAGACGGATTACAAGAAGTGCGCCGTCAAGGTCGTGAAGGCCTAAGGCGGGGCGCGGGGGATGAGTCGCAGCCGTCGCCAGTTCCTGGCCGATCTCGCCAAGGGGGCCTGCTCAGTGGGCCTGCTTGGGGCGGGTCTGGGGGGCGTGGCGCGTCAGCAGGCGCAGGCCGTGCCTGCCCAGGCGCTGCGCCCGCCCGCGGCACTGGCGGAGGCCGAGTTTCTCGGCGCCTGCGTGCGCTGCGGGCTCTGCGTGGAGGCTTGCCCCTACGACACCCTCAAACTCGCCAGGCTGCTCGAACCCGTGACCACGGGCACTCCCTACTTCGAGGCGCGGGCCGTGCCTTGCGAGATGTGTGAGGACATCCCCTGCGTGGTGGCCTGCCCGAGCGGGGCGCTGGATCAGGGGATGACAGACATCGACCAGGCGCGGATGGGGGTGGCTGTGCTCATCGACCATGAGACTTGCCTCAACTATCTGGGGTTGCGCTGCGATGTCTGTTACCGGGTCTGCCCGCTGATCGATCAGGCCATCACCCTCGAGATGGTGCGCAACCCGCGCACCGGCAAGCACGCCATGTTCTTGCCCACAGTGCACAGCGAGCTGTGCACCGGCTGTGGCAAGTGCGAGCACGCCTGCGTACTGGAGACGGCGGCCATCAAGGTGGTGCCCCATGGGCTTGCCAAGGGGGAGCTGGGTCATCACTACCGGCTCGGCTGGGAAGAGAAGCAGAAAGCGGGCAAGTCCCTCATCGGTGAGCGGCTCAGCCTGCCCACCCGCAAGCCGGAGGGGTTATGAGCCGGTATCCGGGGCAAGAGGCGAGAGAGAGGCTCGGCTGGTGGCGGTCACACCGCTTCCTGCTGCTGCGTCGCTTGAGCCAGCTGGGCGTGTTGGGGCTGTTCCTGCTGGGGCCGCTCGCCGGGGTCTGGATCCTCAAGGGCAATCTCTCGAGCTCCTTGTTGCTGGAGGCGGTGCCGCTCGCGGATCCCCTCACCCTGCTGCAGACGGTCGCATCGGGCCATTGGCCGCTCGCTACCCTGTGGCTCGGGGCCGCCATAGTGCTCGTCGGGTACTGGCTGGTCGGCGGCCGGGTGTTCTGCTCCTGGGTCTGTCCGGTCAACCTCGTCACGGATGCGGCGGCCTGGTTGCGTGTCCGGCTCGGCCTCAAGGGCAACGGCCAGTTTGGTCGTCATCATCGCTACTGGCTGCTCGCCATGGCGCTGGTGGCCCCGGCCATCACCGGCGTGCTGGTGTGGGAGCTGGTCAATCCGGTGTCGCTGGCCCTGCGCGGTTTGTTGTTTGGCATGGGGGCGGGCTGGGGCCTGCTGCTGGCGCTGTTCCTGTTCGATCTGTTCGTGGTGGAGCGGGGCTGGTGCGGCCATCTGTGTCCGGTGGGGGCCTTCTATGCCCTGGTCAACCGGGTCGGGTTTATCAAGATTTCTGCCAGGGGACGTGAGCGTTGCAGCAACTGCATGGATTGTTATGCGGTCTGCCCGGAGCGTCCCATTCTGCGCGGCCCGGTTCACGGGGCAAGGCGCGGTCACGGGCCCTTGATTGCGGCTCAGGAGTGCACCAATTGCGGCCGTTGCATCGATGTCTGCGCGGAGCAAGTTTTTGAAATCACTGTAGGTTTTGCCGTCAAGGCAGAGACAATGTCGGAGAACACATAATGAAAAAGCTGATTGGAGCAATGCTGGCCTGCCTGATGGCGGGTTCCTTGATGGCGGCCGTGCCTGAAATCACCAACAGCACGGGGGGAATCAAGTCGGAGCGAGGCAGCACGGATCTCGCGACCGAGGCGGATCCCGCCCCGCTGAAGAACTTTCGCAAGGACGGCGACATCTATGATCGCCAGTACATGCATCAGCCCCCGCTGATCCCCCACGACATCCGCAACTACGAGGTGGATAACAAGGTCAACAAGTGCCTGGCTTGTCACAGCTTCAAAAACGCCAGTGCCATGAAGGCCCCCAAGATCAGCCCGACGCACTTCGAGACCCGTGACGGCATGACCCTGGGAGAAGTCTCTCCCCGTCGCTACTTCTGCCTGCAGTGCCACGTGCCGCAAGCGGATGCCAAGCCCCTGGTCGGGAATACCTTCAAGCCAGTCGAAGCCCTGAACTGAGGAGCCCACAGATGAAATTACCCGGTTTTGTGCAACGACTGTGGACCACCTTCAAGTCCCCCTCGAAGGCGGCCCTCTGGGTCTTGCTGCTGATGGGATTCTTCGGCGGTGTCATCTTCTGGGGTGGCTTCAACACCGCCATGGAAGCTTCCAACACCGAGAAGTTCTGTACCGGCTGTCACGAGATGAAGGACAACGTCTTCGTGGAGTACCGTGACACCATCCACTATGCGAACCGCTCCGGTGTGCGTGCCAGCTGCCCGGATTGCCACGTACCCCACGAGTGGACCTACAAGATCATCCGCAAGGTGCAGGCCTCCAAGGAGCTGTGGGGCATGCTGACCGGCAAGGTGGATACCCGCGAGAAGTTTGAATCCCATCGCCGGGAGATGGCTGAGCGGGAATGGCAACGGATGAAGGACACGGATTCGAGGGAGTGCCGCAACTGTCACAACTTCGAATACATGGATTTCTCCTTGCAGGGACGCCGCGCCGCCCAGATGCACTCCACCAACCTGGCTAGCGGGGCCAATACCTGCGTCGATTGCCACAAGGGGATAGCCCACCAGTTGCCCGACATGAAGGGTGTGAAAGGCTTCTGACAGGCCTGCCACCGGGCCGGATCCCGTCGGTCCGGTGGCATTTCATCTTTCTGGGCGCATTAACCCCCTCTTCCTGGCTAGTTTTGATAGAATCCGTCCCCGGCAACGCGGCGTCCTGGCTGGCGCGTCTTCTCAGACCGGCATGACCGGCGGATATCTGGCCGGGCAGTCGCGTTATCCCTTCTCCTCCATGGTCAATCATTGACAGGAATTGGCCTAAGGCATTCACAGACATGGCACCAAAAAGCAGCGAATTCATCTCCCTCAAGATCGCCGTACTGACGGTCTCCGACAGCCGCACGTCCGCCGACGACAGCTCGGGGGATTATCTGGTCTCGGCCCTGACCGAGGCAGGCCATCGGCTCGCGGACAGGGCGCTGTGCGCCGATAATCTGTTTCGCATCCGGGCCCAGGTGAGCGACTGGATTGCCGACGAAGGGGTGCAGGTGGTGCTGGTCAATGGCGGCACCGGCTTCAATGAGCAGAACCGGGTCCCGGAAGCGGTCGGTGTGCTGTTCGAGCGCAAGGTGCAGGGGTTTGGCGAGCTATTCCGCCAGCTCTCGTTCGCCGAGATCAAGGGCTCCGCCATGCAGAGCCGGGCGCTGGCGGGGCTCGCCAATCGCACCCTGATCTGCTGCCTGCCTGGCTCCACCGGCGCCTGCCAGCTCGGTTGGGAGCAGCTGATTCGAGATCAGCTCGATGCCCGCACCAGGCCGTGCAACTTTGTGACCCATCTTTGAACCCAGGCGCGTGCTCGTCACGCGTCACTCATTCCAGCTCGCAAGCAAGGGGATAGTGATGAAACTGACCCACCTAAATCAGAGCGGTGAGGCCCACATGGTCGACGTCACCGACAAGCAGGTAACGCAGCGGGAAGCCCGCGCCGAAGCCTTCGTGACCATGGCCCCCGCCACCCTGGCGCTGATCCTGAGCGGTCAGCACCACAAGGGGGACGTGTTCGCCACCGCCCGCATCGCCGGCATCATGGCAGCCAAGAAGACCGCCGACCTCATCCCCCTCTGTCATCCCCTGGCCCTCACCCGGGTGGAGGTAGAGATCGAACCTCAGCCGGCGCACAATAGGGTCCATATTCGCACCCTCTGCAAACTCTCCGGCAAGACAGGGGTGGAGATGGAAGCCCTGACCGCCGCTTCGGTGGCGGCGCTCACCATCTACGACATGTGCAAGGCGGTGCAAAAGGACATGGTGATAGAGCAACTGCGACTGGTGGAAAAACGCGGTGGCAAGTCTGGCCACTTCCAGCTGGCCCCGGATGCAGGAGAGCCCGCATGATCAAGGTGCTGTTTTTTGCACAAGTGAGGGAGCTGGTCGATTGTGACGAGCTCAGCCTGCCGTGCGACTATGCGAACGCCGAGCAGCTGCGCGCCGCCCTGTGCGAGCGTGGCGACAAGTGGGTGCTGGCACTCGAATCCGGCAAGCTGCTGGTGGCGGTGAACCAGACGCTGGTGCCGCTCGACACGGCGCTGGTCGATGGGGACGAGGTGGCTTTCTTCCCCCCCGTGACTGGAGGCTGAGCATGAGCGAGGCAACCATCATGGATCGCATTCTGGTGCAGCGGGCGGACTTCTCCCTTGGGCAGGAGTACGAGCGGCTCGCCACTCGCCACGACACAGGGGCCATCGTCACCTTCGTTGGCAAGGTGCGCGACTTCAATCAAGGGGAGCAGGTCAAGGGGCTGGCCCTAGAGCACTATCCCGGCATGACGGAGAAGGCGCTTGCCGATATCGTCATCCAGGCCCGCGCCCGCTGGCCGCTGCAGGAGTGCACCCTTATTCACCGCATCGGCGAGCTGCTGCTCGGCGATCAGATCGTGCTGGTGGCGGTGAGCAGTGCCCACAGAGACGCGGCGTTCGAGGCTTGCCATTTCATCATGGATTTTTTGAAGACCCGGGCGCCGTTCTGGAAAAAAGAGCTGACCGCCGAGGGAATACAGCGCTGGGTGGAGGCCAAGGAGAGCGACAACGCTGCCGCGGCCCGCTGGCAACAAGGGAAGTGAGCCTACGGGCTCGCGCCATCACAGGCTCGGGATGTGCCTGAGCCTCACAGGAGTAAGGGAATGAAACAACTGTTATCCGTGGTGTTGATCGGCGCCTGCGCCGGCGTGTTGCACAGTGGCGTGGCCCAGGCCGATGAGGTCAAGGTGGCCGTGGCGGCCAACTTCAAGGGCACCATAGAGCGTATCGGCAAGGATTTCACCGCCAAGACCGGTCATACCCTGGCCATCTCTTCCGCCGCGACCGGCGTGCTCTACACCCAGATCACCCACGGTGCCCCCTTCGATCTCTTCCTCTCCGCCGATGTGAAGACCCCTCAGAAACTGGAAGCCGAAGGCAAGGGTAGCGAGCGCTTCACCTACGCCATCGGCCAGCTGGGTCTGTGGAAGAAGGGCGGTCCTGCCCCCGATGAGGCGACCTTGCGCAGTTGGAAGGGCAACCTCGCCATCGCCAACCCGAAAACCGCGCCCTACGGCACCGCCGCCATGGCGACCCTGGAACACCTCAAGATCGATCCCAAGCAGTACCGTCTGCTGACTGGCACCAACATAGGCCAGACTTGGCAGTTTGTGGACACCGGCAACGCCGAGCTGGGCTTCGTCGCCTGGGCCAACCTGGTGGAAGCGGGCAAGACGGGCGAAGCCTGGGCCGTGCCGAACCAGTTCTACCCGGCCATCGAGCAGCAGGGCCTGGTCCTGAAGAAGGGTGAGGCGGTCGATGCCCTGGTGGCCTGGCTCAAGGGGCCGGGTCAGGAGCAGATCAAGGCCGCGGGTTACGCCCTGCCGCAGTGATGGCGAACCTGTGACCTCGTGATAACTGGCCGGCCCTGCGCCGGCCTATTTGTTGACTCAAGGAGGAAAACCATGGAGATGTGTATCCCCGCACGAGGGAGGTGGCGATGAGTAAAGCCGATCTGCTGGCGGCGTCTCGCCTGACCCTGGCGTTGCGACATGTCACCCCGGGCTCAGTGTTTGTCACTCATATCCGAGAGGAAGCGCCATGAGTGAAGGGGATCTGCTCGCTGTCTGGTTGACCCTGAAGCTGGCCGCCAGCACCACTGGCATACTCTTGCTGTTGTCGCCGCCACTCGCCTGGTGGCTGTCACGCAGCCAGCACAGGCTCAGACCCGTGGTGGAGGCGCTGGTGGCGCTGCCCCTGGTGCTGCCGCCCACCGTGCTCGGCTTCTATCTGCTGCTCGCCTTCTCACCCACCTATGGCTTCGGCGCCTGGTGGCGGGAGACCTTCGGTGCTCCACTCGCCTTCAGTTTTCTTGGCCTGCTGTTCGCCTCCGTTATCTATTCGCTGCCCTTCGTGGTGCAGCCCCTCACCTCCGCCTTCGTCAACATGGGCAACAAGGAGCTGGAAGCCGCCGCGACCCTGGGGCTCGGGCCCCTCGAGCGCTTCTTTCAGATCATATTGCCGATGACCCTGCCGAGCTTCGTGATGGCGGCGGCCCTAGGCTTTGCCCATACCCTGGGGGAGTTCGGGGTGGTATTGATGATTGGTGGCAACATCCCGGGAGAAACCCAGGTGCTCTCCATCGCCCTGTTCGATCACGTGGAAACCATGGATTACCAGAGTGCCCACTACCTGGCCGGTGGCCTGATGGGCTTCTCCCTCATCATGCTGGTACTGGTCTACGGGGTGCTGCAACGTCGGCAACGGAGGCTGTTCGGATGAGTCTGCACCTTAAAACCCAACGCCGCTTCGGTGGCTTCGAGCTCGATTGCGATCTCAAGCTCCCGCTGGGGGGCATGCTGGGGCTGTTCGGCCCCTCCGGCTGTGGCAAGAGCACCCTGCTGCGGATCCTGGCCGGGCTCGATCGCCAGCCGACCGATGGCCTGAATTGGCAAGGGCGGGAGCTGGCGGCCGTGTTGCCGGAGGCGCGCCGCATCGGCCTGGTGTTTCAGGACTCGCGCCTGTTCCCGCACATGACGGTGCTGGCCAATCTGCAACTGGCCGCCAGGAAGGGCAGGGGGCGCTGGCAACCCGAGCCCTTGGCCGAGCGCCTCGGTTTCGCTGAGCTGCTTGGGCAGCCTGCCCACGGCCTCTCCGGTGGTCAGCGCCAGCGGGTGGCGCTCGGCCGGGCCCTGCTGGCGGAGCCGGATCTGCTGCTGCTGGATGAACCCTTCTCGGCGCTGGACAGGCGTAGCCGCATCCACCAGGCCCATGTGCTCAAGGGGCTGCAGCGCGAGAGCGGCATGCCGATGATCTTCGTCAGCCATGCCATGGAGGAGGTGAGCCTGCTCTGCGATCAGCTGGTGCTGCTGGCAGGGGGCCGGGTGGAGGCGCAGGGGCGGCCGAGCGAGATCTTCGCCCGTACCGATCTCTCCTTGGCCAGCCGTGACGACGCCGGCGTCATGCTGGAGGCGACTCTGGCTCACTACGACGACGGCGAGCAGATGGCGAGCCTGCGACTCGGGGATCAGCTGCTGATGGTCACCATGGAGCATGCCCCCGACGAGACAGGCCCCTTGCAGATCAAGGTCTCGGGACGGGATGTGGTGATAGCGACCGCCCCCATAGAGCACTCCAGCCTCTCCAACTGCCTGGAGACCCGACTGCTGTCGGTGCGCGAGGTGCGGCCGGGGCAAACCCTGTTGCAGTTGGCCTTGGGGCAGCAGATACTGCTGGCCCGGATCACCAGCCGCTCCGCCAAACGGCTGGCACTGGTGCCCGATCAGCGCCTCTACGCCTATATCAAGGCAGTGAGCCTGGTGGGCGAGGGCTGATGTGCGAAAGGGCGATGTCTTTTGCCAGCCAGCAGTGGGAAGTAGAGTGAAGTCATCAAGGGCCGGTACCAGGCCGGGAGAGAGGCGAAGTGCGTCGTAATCAGGTAATGAAGTCCCACGGTCTGGCCCTGCGCAGCGCGGGTGAGGGGCCCTTGCTGGTGCTGCTGCACGGGCTCGGCTCCTCTGGCCTCGACTGGCAGGCTCAGCTCGAGCACTTCTGTGAGCACTACCGGGTGGTGGCTTTTGATCTGCGCGGCCACGGCCAGAGCCTGCAGGAGGGACCCTTCGATGTGCCCACCCTGGCTGCCGACGTGGCACGCTGGCTCGATGAGCAGCCTGAGCCCGCCTGGGTGGTAGGGCTCTCCTTGGGGGCCATGGTGGCGCTGGAGCTGGCGCTGCAACTACCCGGCAAGGTGAGCGGTCTGGTGCTGGTCAACGGTTTCAGCGAGTTTCTGCTGGAGACCCCAAAGGAGCAGGAGCGCTATGCCCAGCGTCTCAAGTGGCTGCGCTGGTTTGGCATGCGTCCGCTCGCCTGGTGGCTCGGCCGCGAGCTCTTCCCCGGTCCCGAGCTCGCCCAGGTGCGCAGCACCTTCCGCCAGCGCTTCGTGCGTAGCAACAAGAAGAAGACCTATCGGGCCCTGCTCGACGGCCTGCCCGGCTGGTCGGCCCGCGCACGGCTCGGCCGGATAGGGCAGCCGGTGGCCATCATCTCCACCACCCAGGACTATCTGCCGCTCGCCAAACGGGTGGAACAATTCGCTGCCCTGCCAAACGCCAGCATCCATACCCCACCGGGACACCATGCCTGGCCGGCGGAAGATCCCGCCGGATTCAATCATTTGCTTCACCGGATTTTAGAAACTCATTAAACTTGTCGCCCCTTAGCCTTATTCACCGTGTATGTATTGGTCCGATCGCCTTGCCAAGGGCATAAGGCAAGGCAATCGGACCCATTTGCCCTATCAACAGGTACTTCCTCATGTCTGAAGTAATGAAAATGGCCATCGACGATGGCTCGACCAACGTCAAGGTGAGCTGGATTGAGAACAAGGTGCTCAAGACCATCATCTCCCCCAACTCCTTTCGCAAGGATTGGAAGAGCGCCGCCTTGCGCAAGGACAAGAAGATCTACAACTACGAGATAGGCAACACCAAGTACACCTATGACGCCACCTCGGACAAGTCCCTGGCGACGACCCATGTGGAGTACCAGTACGACGACTTGAACCTGCTGTCCGTGCACCACGCCCTGTTGCAGACCGGCGTCACTCCTGGGGATGTGGCCATTACCGTCACCCTGCCCATCACCGAGTTCTACAACCCGGACGACTGCCAGCGCAACGAAGAGAAGATCGAGAAGAAGCGCCGCAACCTGATGCGGGCCATCTCCCTGAACAAGGGTGAGCTGTTCAACATCGTCAGCGTGGAAGTCATGCCGGAGAGCCTGCCGGCGGCCCTCTCCCGTCTGGTGGGATCCGGTTGCAACGAGTTCACCAAGACGCTGGTGATCGACTGCGGCGGCACCACCCTGGACATGGGGATCATAGTCGGTGAGTTTGATGACGTCTCCGATGTCTACGGCAACAACGAGATCGGTGTCTCCATGGTGACAGATGCCACCCGCAAGGCCCTGGCGGCGGCGGACAGCGACTCCAGCTACTTGGTGGCGAACGAGTTCATCAAGCGTCGCCACGACATGAGTTTCGTGCGAGACGTGGTCAACGACGAGAGCCAGATCCCGCGCATCCTCGAGAAGATGCAGAACAAGATCGACGAGCTGGGCTCTCAGGTAGCCCACGAGGCGAAGAAGTTCGCCAAGAACCCGAACCGGGTCTATCTGGTCGGTGGCGGCGCCTCCCTTATCCATGAGGCGATCAAGAGCGCCTACCCGACCCTGGGTGAACGGGTCGAGCTGCTGGAAGATGCCCAATCTGCCCTGGCCCGGGAGATCTGCCTCTACACCACGGAAGAGGACGAAGTGTACCGGGAAGCGGCCGTGATGGCCGAGGTGGCGGATGAGTAGTCAACTCAAGCGCATGACCTTCTCCATCTACATGGATCCGGGTGCGCTGGAGTCTGACCGCTACGCGGCCGGGGTACTGCAGAGCTGGTACCAGCGCGCCCGCAAGATCCAGGACGGGGTCGAGGAGTTCGACTTCTCCAAGAGCCGCTTCCACAAGGACATCTACCTCTCCGGCATGTTCATGTACGTGCTGGCCCCCAGCCTCTGCAAGGCGGTGGCCAATGCCTTCGGCCCCGAGCAGGTGAGTCTGGCAACCCTGCGCCATGCCTTCGCCAGCTGCGGCTTCGATCTGGGGCAGGGGAGTGACGCCCCGGCCCTGACCGACGCCATGATCGATCAGATAGCGGCCAGGCTGGCTCCCCAGCTGGGGGCCGGCAACACGGCCGAGATGATGGAAGAGCTGGTGCAGCGCCTGGGCCAGTCCCAGACGATGACGGCTCCGGATCAGCTGGTGGACGAGATAGTGAGCCGGCTCGGCGAGCAGCAACCCACGGAGCTCTGGGATGAGCTGCGCCAGGGGTTGCCGGGGGCCGTGGATCACGATCAGCTGGCTGACGCCATCGCCGGCAAGCTGCCCGCCATGGGCGCCGAGACGAGTCTGGCGCCACTGCAGAGCAGCCTGGCGCTGCTCTCTCGCCAGCTGGAGGAGCAATCCAAGCTCATCCGGGAGCAGCACAGGCTGATCCAGCGGCTGGCGAGCCAGCCGGGCCGACAGGCCGGTGGAAATGAGTCGGGTGCCGAGCCGCTTATTGAGGATCTCTCGAGTCAGGTGGCCAACATGAAGAAGGTCAAGGCGAAGGGGATCTTCTAGGCCTCTCGTCAGCAATAAAAAAGCCGAACTCCTGGGTTCGGCTTTTTTATTGATGGGATTCCGGCCCTGAGTGCGATTGGCTGCCGCCATCATAGGACTAGACGGGATGCGAGCAGACCGGGCAGTCGGGACGCTTGGGGAGCTTCAGCTCCCGAAAACCACCGCCGAGGCCGTCGATCATCAGTAGCCGACCGCTGTAGTTCTTGCCCATGCCGGCCAGCAGCTTGATGGCTTCCAGCGCCTGCAGACTGCCCACCAGGCCCACCATGGGGGCCAGCACGCCGGCCTCGACGCAGGTGAGGGACTGCTCGCCGAACAGGGAGCTGAGGCAGGCGTAGCAGGGCTCACCCTCCTGCCAGGTGAAGCTGCATAGCTGCCCCTCCAGCCGGATGGCTGCGCCTGACACCAGCGGCACGCGATGATGTCTGGCCTTCTGGTTGAGCAGGTTACGGATGGCGACGTTGTCGGTGCAGTCGAGCACCAGCTGATGGCGCGGCAGCAGGGTATCGAGCAGTGCCTCGTCGGCGAGGGTTGCGTGGGTCTCGACTGTGAGCCAGGGGTTGAGGCCGCGCAGCGTCTCGGCTGCGGAGTCCACCTTGTATTGGCCGATGCGCTCATCGCTGTGCAGTACCTGGCGCTGCAGGTTGGAGAGCTCCACCTTGTCAAAATCCACCAGGGTCAGCTGGCCGACTCCGGCCACCGCCAGATACTGGGCGGCGGCGCAGCCCAGACCCCCTGCGCCTATCACCAACACATGGGCCTGCTTGAGTGCCTCCTGCCCCTCGAAGTCGAAGGATTTGAGGATGATCTGGCGGTTGTAGCGCAGCAGCTCGGCGTCCGAGAGGATCTCGCTCACAGCAGCAGTCCCGAGAAGGGCTCGACGGTGACGGTTTCCCCTGCCGCCACTCTGCCCCGTTCCTGCTCGAGCACTATGTAGCAGTTCGCCTTGGAGAGGGAGCTGAACACGCCGGAGTCCTGGGAGCCTGTGCTGCGCACTTCGAGGCCATTCGGGCCCGCGCTCAATATACCGCGCTGGAAGTCCAGCCGGCCCGGCGCCTTTCTCAAGGGCTCGCCCGCGAGGGCACTGATGCGAAGTGGCGGCACCCAGGTCTGGCCGGCGAGCTTGGCCAGCGCCGGGCGCACCAACTGATCGAAGGTGACCATGGCGGAGACGGGGTTGCCCGGCAGGCCGAAGAACCAGGCGTTTGGCAAGCGGCCGAAGGCGAACGGCTTGCCCGGCTTGATGGCGAGCTTCCAGAAGCCGATCTCGCCAAGCTCTTCGAGCAGCTGCTTGGTGAAGTCCGCCTCGCCGACCGAGACGCCCCCCGTGGTGATCAGGGCATCGGCCTCGCGGTCTGCCTGGATGAAGGCGGCGCGAAGCGCAGCCGGATCGTCCGGTATGATGCCAAGGTCGAGGCACTCACAGCCGAGGCGCGCCAGCATGGCCTTGACGCCGTAGCGGTTGGAGTCGTAGATGTCGCCGTGGGCAAGGGGCGTGCCGACCGGTTTCAGTTCATCACCTGTGCTGAAGATGGCCACTTTCAGCGGTCGGCGCACGGTGACGCTGGCGATACCCAAGGAAGCCAGCAGGGGCAGCTCGCGGGGGCTCAGGCGCAGGCCGCTCGCCAGTACCTGGGAGCCTTCTGCCATGTCTTCACCACGGCGACGGATATTCTGGCCCGCTCTGGGCTGACTCAAGAAGCGCACCAGCTCCCCCTCGAGCTCTGTCTCTTCCTGCATGACGACCGCCTCGGTGCCGGCGGGAACCGGAGCCCCGGTCATGATGCGGATGCAGTGGCCGGCGGGCCACTCCCCCGCATAGGGCTGACCGGCGAAGGCTTTGCCCGCCACCTTCAGCGGGGTGCCGGCGGCGAGATCGGCCAGGCGCACGGCGTAACCGTCCATGGCGGAGTTATCAAAGGGGGGCACAGAGAGGGGGGAGGCGATGTCTTGTGCCAGTATCCGATCCAGCGCCTGGGGCAGCGGCAGCTGCTCGGTGTCGCAGCAGCAGGCGAGTTGGTCCAGCATCCCTTGCAGGGCATCGCCCAGGGGCAGCAGTGCGCCAGTGTCGAATCCCATCTTCATGACCTCTTTGGTGTGGTAGAGGGCGGATTATCCCAAAAAAACCGTGCCATGGGCAGGTTCGGTGCACAGGAATGCGCGCCGAGCGGGCCCACGGGGGATGAAAGATAAGATTTTCTCGCCCGGATCCCCCCATCTGGGCGGCCCGTATGACAGGTAAAACACGACGGATTGACATAAAGTCAGGTGCTGGGCTTGAGTTAGCTCGAATTATGACAATAATCGCCCTGTAAGATTGCGCCACAGTAGAATGTCGCCTCAACAGAAGGCGGCCATCACAGTCCCTGAGCGTGGGAGAGTAAGAGAATGACGAATTTGAGTCAGGAAGCCCTGTTGGTCAGGGCTGCCCTCGAGGCCCAGGGCCTGGAGACACCGCTGGTGGCCAATGAACTGAACGGCCAGCAGAAGAAAGAGAAGATCGAAGGCCATATGCGCGCCATCATGGAGACGCTGGGGCTGGATCTCGCCGACGACAGTCTGGCGGAGACGCCGCATCGCATCGCCAAGATGTACGTGAACGAGATCTTCTCCGGCCTCGATTACAGCACCTTCCCCAAGGTGACGGTGATCGAGAACAAGATGAAGGTGGACGAGATGATCATGGTGCGGGACATCAGTCTCACCAGCACCTGCGAGCACCACTTCGTCACCATAGACGGGCTGGCCCACGTGGCCTATATCCCCCGTGGCAAGGTGATAGGGCTCTCCAAAATCAACCGCATAGTCCAGTTTTTCGCCCGCCGTCCCCAGGTGCAGGAGCGCCTCACCCAGCAGATCCTGCTGGCGCTGCAGACCCTGCTCGGCACCCGTGACGTGGCCATCAGCATCAAGGCGACGCACTACTGCGTGAAGGCCCGCGGCGTGATGGACTCCACCTCCTATACCACCACCACCTCCCTCGGTGGGGTATTCAAGACCCAGCCGGACACCCGTGCCGAGTTTCTGGGCGGTCTGAAAGGCTGATCTGCCTGAGGCATGCCATCGCGGCATGCCTCATCTTTACTCCCCCTCGCTATTTTGTGCTGAATTTTAATCAAAAAACGCCTAAAGGCATGGCTGTATCGGGTCGATATAGCTCTCCATGCCAGTGGCTGATCTGTGCCAAGCACAGGATGCTCCCGCGGCGATGACCCGTTTCGACCAGGGCCTGCGAGCCCAAGGCCCTGGTGCCCCCGTTTCAGCGAGGCGGGGCGCTTTATCTACTGCAATGGATGGCAGCTATCGTGTTTCGTGCCAGGAGGGCACAACCCAGAAGACGGATGCCAGTTAATCACCCATTGCAGGACATGCCATGAACCCCAGTACCATGACGATAGGTAAGAAACTCACCGCCGGTTTTGCGGTGCTCGGCCTGATGATGGCCTTCATCGGCGGCTTCTCGCTGCTGCAGTTTGGCAACATGAACCGGGCCGCCACCGGTTTTACCGACAGCATACTGCCTGCCGTCGTTCGCACCAGCACCCTGGGTGAGACCATCAATGCCCTGCGCCGCTATGAACTGGACGTGTTCCTGGTGGCGGACGATCCCCAGCAGAAGGCCCATTACCGCGATGCCAGCGAGCAGAGCCTGCGGGAAGCCGATCGGCAGGTCGCGGCCCATGACGCCACCATCTGGGCGGAGGATGTGGAAGAGCGCCGCGCCTTCGACATCGTCAAGGCGGACTGGAGCAAGTACGTCGCCCTGCACCAGCGCATCAAGCAGATGCAGGACAGCGGCCAGATGGCCGAGGCCCAGCGCATCTTCATGGCGGAGGGGGTTACTCTCTACACCACCTTGTCCAAGTCGGTGGCCGAGCTCATCCGCATCAACCACGGCTATGCCGTCAACTCCCGTGCCCAGGTGGTGGGGGCATTTGACAGCGCCAAGCTGAGCATCATCATCTCCCTGTTGGTCGGGTTGGGGCTGGTGACAGTGCTTTCCACCGTACTGACCCGCCAGATCCGGGATCCCCTGGTGATGCTGGCCCGTCAGGCCCAGCGCATCGCCAGCGGCGATCTCGGCAAGGGGGAGCTGCAGGAGTGGATCCGCGGCAATCGCTTCAAGCGCGATGAACTGGGTCAGCTCGGCACCGCCATCGATCGCATGCAGGGATCCCTCGCGGATCTGGTGAGCGAGATAGCGGGTTCCGTGAGTCAGCTCAGCAGCGCGGTGGAGGAGGTGAGCGCCATCTCCGAGCAATCCGCCAAGGGCATGGCCAGCCAGCAGAGCGAGGTCTCCCAGGTCGCCACCGCCATGAACGAGATGCAGTCCACCGTGCATGAAGTGGCCCGCAACACCACGGACGCCATGAGCGCCGCCAAGGCCGCCTCCCACACCTCGGGCGAGGGGCACAAGGTAGTGGGTCGCGCCATCAGCAGCATAGAGCAGGTGTCCTTGCAGATTGAGCAGGCGGGCGGCGTGGTGCAGCAGCTGGAGCAGGACAGTACCAACATCAGCATGGTGCTGGACGTTATTCGCGGCATCGCCGAGCAGACCAACCTGCTGGCCCTCAACGCCGCCATCGAGGCGGCCCGCGCCGGTGAGCAGGGCCGCGGCTTCGCGGTCGTCGCCGACGAGGTGCGCTCCCTTGCCCAGCGCACCCAGAACTCCACCGCCGAGATCAGCAAGATGATCGAGGTGCTGCAGGAGCGCACCGCCGAGGCGGGCAACGCCATGCAGCTGAGCCGCCAGCAGATGCAAAACAGCGTCGGCCTGGCGCGGGAAGCGGGGGACAGCATCGACAGCATCAATGGCGCCGTCACCCAGATCAGCGACATGAACACCCTGATCGCCACCGCTACCGAGGAGCAGAACGCGGTGACCGAGGAGCTCAACCGCAGCATAGTGAACATCCACAATGCGGCGGACGAGAATGCCCTTGGGGCCCAGCAGACCGCCCAGGCCTGCATCGAGCTCAGCAAGTTGGCCACCTCGCTGCACCACATGACCCAGCGCTTCAGCCTCTAACGACGCCTCACACGACGGATAATAAGGGAGGCCCCAGCCATAGGCGGGGCCTCCCTTATTTGTGGAGTTACTTTGATGATGAGTGGGTCAATATGCTGCCTAGGTGGTATTTGACCTTGCTCTTTATCTGCCTACTCCACTCTTTGCCACATCTCATTTGGCGCCGCTCACAAAACGGCGATGTATTTCACTCTGGTGAGTTCACGCCGCCCACATCAGCCCTTATGATGCCCCCTTTTTTTGACCCTTGAGATGCCACTTTCGCCATGTTCCGTTCCATCAAATACCAAGTCATGTTTTTTGCGGGCTGCATACTGCTGGCCACCGTCCTCAGCGTGGTGGGATACAGCTATGTCTCCCTCTCCAGCCTGCAGGAGAAGATCCAGCAGGAGAGCCACGACGCTGCCCGCCAGCAGGCCAAGCAATGGCTGCTGACCCTGGCGGACGGTCAGGCGAGCGAGGTGGCGCGCTCCTTCGAGCTGGCGCTGGATGCGGCGGAGACCCTGGCGGCCCTGCTGGCGGGCAACGTTCATCAGAGCAAGCCCCTGGACCGGGATGCGGTGACGGCCCTGCTCAAGGACATAGGCGATCGCAACCCGGATTTTCTGAGCATCTACAGCGGCTGGGAGGCGAACCGGTTCGATGGCCTGGACGAGCTCTATCAGGGCCAGGGTCTGCATAGCCAGGCCTCCGGCAATTTCGCCCCCTACTGGAGCCGCGGCGCGTCGGGCTTTGCCCTCAAGCCCCTCGGCGATTTCTACAGCAAGACGCCGAGCGCGACCGGGATCCGCGCCTCCGAGTGGTACCTCTGCCCGCAGGAGAGCAAGGCCAGCTGCGCGGTGGATCCCTCCGTCTATCAGGTCAACGGCCAGCCGACCCTGCTGACCTCCTTCGTGGTGCCTGTGCTGGACGGGGGCAACTACCTCGGCATGGTGGGGGTCGACTACTCCCTGAACTACCTGCAGCGTCTGGCCGACAGCATCGGCCAGGAGGTGTTCGACGGTCAGGGGCGGGTGCGCATCATCAGCCCCATGGGCATCATAGCTGCCGACTCCCGTGACAGTGCCCAGGTTGGCCAGCGGCTGCAGGATCCCCAGTTGCTGGCAGAGCTGCAACGGGGCCAGGCGGGCAGCGAGGAGCGGGGCGATCAGTTGCGGGTGTTTGCCCCCATCAGCCTCAACAAGGTCAAGCAGGCCTGGGGGATCGCCATCGAGGTGCCGGGCAGCGCCCTCTACGCCGAGTATGAGCTGACGGCGCAGGCCCGCGCCGCCGCCTTTGGCCGCGGGATCTGGACCCAGTTGCTGGTGGGCATGCTGGTGGCGGGGGCCGGCCTGGTTGGCCTCGCCCTGGCGGCGGGCTCCATCTCCCGGCCGGTACAGCAGACGGCCCGCATGGTGACACGGCTGTCGAGCGCCGGCGGCGATCTGACCCAGCGTCTGGATCAGAGCCGCCGCGACGAGACCGGGGCCCTGGCCCAGGGGATCAACCAGTTTGTGGCGACCGTGCAGGGCATAGTCACCGACACCGCCGCCAGCGTGCACGAGCTGCAGCAGGCCGCCGTGGGGTCGGCCCGCCAGGCCCAGCAGGGGCTGGACAACAGCCGCCAGCAGCTGGAGCAGGTCGAACTGGTGGCCACCGCCATTCATGAGATGTCCTCGACCGCGGACTCGGTCGCCAGCAGCGCCCAGATCACGGCGCAGGCGGTGGACGAGACCCGTCATGCCGTGCACAAGGGGCAGCAGGTGGTGAGCGCCTCCGCCAGCGGCATTCGTCAGCTGAGCGAACAGGTGAGCGAGGTGTCGGTCAAGATCACCGCCCTGCAGCAACAGGGGCTGCAGATAGGCAGCATCCTGGATGTGATCCGGACCATCTCGGAGCAGACCAATCTGCTGGCGCTGAACGCCGCCATCGAGGCCGCCCGGGCCGGTGAGCACGGACGGGGTTTCGCCGTGGTGGCCGACGAGGTGCGAGCGCTCGCCTCCAAGACCCAGGTCTCGACCCGGGAGATCCAGCAGATGATCGACAAGCTGAGGGACACCACCAGCGAGGCGGTCGACACCATGGCCGAGGGCCGCCATCTGAGCAGCGTGGCGCTGGCGGATGCGGAGCAGGCGGTGCGGGAGCTTGCGACCATAGTGCAGGCCGCCGATCGCATCGGCGACATGGCGACCCAGATAGCGAGCGCCGCCGAGCAGCAGTCCAAGGTGAGCGAGGAGATCAACCACAACGTCAGCAATATCCACGAGGCGGCCACTGCCTCGACCCGGGTCGCCCGGGAGCTGGATGCCCAGAGCCAGCAGATGCAGGGCCTGACCGAGGCTGTGATGAGCAAGCTGGGGCGTTTCCACTACTGATGGCGCCCTGACATCCTCATAAAAAAGACCCCGCCAATTGGCGGGGTCTTTTGTTTCGGTGGGCTGAAGGGCTTTCAACTCAGACCCATTATCTCACCGTCTTATCGCTATCGAGATATGGCGGCTAATCGGGCTGCTTAGCTCAGCCCTACTATCTCGCCGTCGTCCTCGATATCGATATGGCAGGTAATTGGGGGCAGGCTGCTGAAACTCAGCTCAGCCCCACTATCTCGCCGTCATCATTGATATCGATATGGCGATAAGCGGGCAGGCTGCCAAGGCCCGGCATGGTCATGATAGGACCGGCCAGGGCGTAGACGAAACCGGCGCCGGCGCACAGGCGCACCTCCTCGATGGGCACCTCGAAATCCGTGGGTACCCCCTTGAGGGCAGGATCGTGACTCAGCGACAGCGGCGTCTTGGCGACGCAGACCGGCAGATGATCCCAGCCGGCCTTGGAGAGGGCCGCGAGCTGCCTCTTGGCCTTGTCAGAGAGGATGACGCCACGGCCGCCGTAGCCGCACTCCACCAGAGTGGCGAGCTTGGCGCCCAGGCCCATGGCGTCCGGGTAAAGCAGCTTGATAGCGCTTGGGCGCTCGCAGGCTTCGACCACGGCGCGAGCCAGTTCGCTTGCGCCGGCGCCCCCCTGGGTGAAGGCACTGGAGATGGCCGTGCCACAGGCCCCCGCTCTCATCGCCTCGTCCGCCAGCAGGGTCAGCTCGGCCTGACTGTCACTCGGGAAGCGGTTGATGGCCACCACCACGGGCACCCCGTAGCGGCGGGCGTTCTGGATATGCCAGGCGAGGTTGGCGCAGCCCTGGTGCAGGGTCGGCAGATCCTCTTCCCCCAGGCTAGCCGGCAAGGGTTGGCCTGGGCGGATGTCGAGCAGGCCGCTGTTGGCCTTGAGGCCGCGCACCGTCGCCACCAGCACCACGCAGGAGGGTGTGATGCCGGACTGGCGGTGCTTGATGTTGAAGAACTTCTCGAGCCCCATGTCGGAGCCAAAACCCGCCTCGGTCACCACATAGTCGGTGAGCGCCAGCGCCATGCGATCGGCGATGACAGAGGAGTTGCCGTGGGCGATATTGGCGAAGGGGCCTGTGTGCACCAGTACCGGGGTCTGCTCCGTGGTCTGCATCAGGGTCGGTTGCAGGGCGTCTTTGAGCAGCACCGTCATGGCGCCGGCTACTTCAAGCTGTTCTGCCGTGACGGGATTGCCGTGCAGATCCAGGGCGAGCTGGATGCGGCCGATGCGCGCGCGCAGGTCCTTGAGATCGCTTGCCAGCGCCAATATGGCCATCAGCTCGGAGGCGGCAGTGATGACGAAGCGATCTTGGCGCTCGACCCCGTCGGCCGGGCCGCCCTGGCCTATGGTCAGGTGGCGCAGGGCGCGATCGTTCATGTCCAGGGTGCGCGGCCAAAGGATGTTGGCGGCGTCGATATCGAGGCGAGTGAGGCCCGTGCTGGCGGTGAACCCGGCGCCTAGCCGCTGTTCATGGAACAGGCGGGCATCCAGCGCCGCGGCGGCCAGGTTGTGGGCGGCGGCGAGGGCGTGGAAGTCCCCGGTCAGGTGCAGGTTCATCTCCTCCATGGGCACCACCTGGGCGTGACCGCCGCCGGCGGCGCCCCCCTTGACCCCGAACACTGGGCCGAGACTCGGCTGGCGTATGGTGGCTATGCTGGCCTGGCCTATGTGATTGAGGCCCATGGAGAGACCGAGGGTGGTGACCGTCTTGCCCTCGCCGAGGGGGGTGGGGGTGATGGCGCTCACCAGCACCAGTTTGCCATGCTTCTTGGGAGGTTCTTTGAGCAGGGCCAGGCTGAGTTTACCCTTGTAATGGCCGTGGGGGTTGAGCAGGTGCGACGGGATGGCGAGTCGCCGGGTCAGTTCGTCGATGTGCAGGCGGGGGGACTGGCGGGAGATCTCGATATCGCTTAGCATCAGCACCTCGTTGGCATGTCAGGTTGAAACTGCGGCGAATTCTAGAGGAATCAATAAGGTTATCCAATGAGTAATACTATTTTATCCGGCAGTCGTGAGCGGCATCTAAACCCCATCTTGCTGGATCTCAACGCCCTCTATCATCCCCCCAAGCAGCCGCTGACCGCCCTTGGCATCGTCAGCGCCTTCATTCCGCTGTTTGGCTACGGCTGGCAGGCGATGACCCAGGATCCCGAGACCCATTTTCGCCACGAGCTCGGCAAGCGCATCAACAAGCACAAGACAGACGAGGCCAACCTGGTCCTGATCCTGCAACTGGCGGGCATGCTCGACTGCCACTGCCTGCACATCAGCCTGCCTTATGCCCTCGCTGACGATCAGCTCGCCACCCTTGAGCGCCGCCTGCCGCGCTGGCAACTGACCCTGAGCGAGCAGTTGCTGGTGGCCGAGTTGCCCGTGCCGGCCGACTCCCAGAGCGATCCCCAAACCAAGTCCTGAACATCGGCCTCACCGCCCACCCTGGGGGGCGACCTTCCATACATCGCTGCCATCTGATCCCTTATTCCTCCCGGTCCCAGTAGTGGGGGGCGAGGTAGCGCTCCTGCACGAACTCGATGAAACAGCGCACCTTGGCGGAGACGAAGCGGCGGTGGGGGTAGAGGGCATAGAGGCCTATCTGCCCCTTGTCCCACTCGGGCAAGAGCGACACCAGCTCCCCCGAGCGCAACGCATCCCCGACGATGAAGGTCGGCTGCCAGATGATGCCCATGTGATGGCAGGCGGCCCGGGTCAGGGCCACCCCATTGTTGGCGCGAAGGGGCCCCTGCGGGCGCACGCTGGTTTGCTCCCCATCCCGTTTGAACACCCAGTCCGGCTGGGTCAGGGTGTAGATGAGGCAGTCGTGCTGCTTGAGATCCTCCGGGGTCTTGGGGGTACCGTGCTTGGCCAGGTAGGTCGGGCTGGCGCACACCTCCAGCTTCATCATGGCGAGCGGCTTGGCCACCAGGGAGGAGTCCGGCAGGTTGCCGATGCGCAGCGCCAGATCAAACCCCTCTTCTACCAGGGCCACCCGCCGGTCGCTGTATTCAATTTCCAGCTTGAGCTCGGGGAAGCGCTCGCGAAACTGCGGCAGGGCCGGGGCCAGGTGCAGGTAGCCAAAGTCCATGGGCACCGACAGCTTGAGAGTGCCCTGGGGCTGCTGATTGTTGTGGGTAAGCTGGCTGTGGGTCTCTTCCAGCTCTGCCAGCAGGGCCAGGGAGCGCTGGTAGTAGAACTGGCCCGCCTCGGTCGGGTTGACCTGACGGGTGGTGCGCGACAGCAGCCGGGTCGAGAGGGACTCCTCGAGCTGCTGCATCAGCTTGGAAGTCATGGCCACCGAGATGCCGAGCTGGTGGGCGGCCTTGGTAAAACTCTGACACTCCACCACCTTGATGAAGGTGCGCATGGCGGCTATCTGGTCCATATTCCACTCTCAGTTGATAATTATTTTAATAAATCGATGATTATCTATCGCTACAGGGAGGTTAGCATTTTGGGTATCGATGTGAACCCCCTAATGAAGGAACGAACGGAATGAAAATGACCAAGGCCCTGCTGGCTTCCTGCCTGTTTATGGCGGCTCCCCTGATGGCGGCCGATTATGATGTCGACGCGGCGCACACCACTGTTCAGTTCAAGGTGGGCCACCTCGGCTTCTCCGAGCTGGTCGGCCGTTTCAACACCTTCAGCGGCACCTTCAGCATGGACGAGGCCAACCCGGCCGCGGCCAAGGCGAGCTTCGAGATCGACGCCGCCAGCGTGGATTCCAACCACGAAGCCCGTGACAAGCACCTGCGCAGCCCGGACTTCCTGGACGTGAAACAGTACCCCAAGATGACCTTCGTCAGCACCGGCTATGAAGGTACCAAGGACAAGGGCGTGCTCAAGGGCACCCTGACCCTGCACGGCGTCACCAAGCCGGTGGCATTCGAGCTGGTTCACATCGGTGAAGGCAAGGATCCCTGGGGCGGTTACCGCAGCGGCTTCAACGCCACCACCACCATCAAGCGCAGCGACTTTGGCGTGAACTACATGCTGCCTGGCATTCCTGACGAGATGGGTATCAACCTGTTCGTCGAAGGCGTGCGCAAGTAATGGGCGCAGCTCTCCTGCTACAAACCCTGGCGGCTCCTTTGGGGGCCGCTTTGCTGTCATGGCGCTGGCCACGGCTGGGCTACCTCTGGGGCGCCCTGGCCATCTGGCTGGTGGGCTGTCTGGTCGGCGGCGCTTACGGTCTGCCGGTCAAGGCGTGGCAATGGCTGCCGCTGACCCTGCTGGTGCCCGCCATCGCGGCTCAGGTTGAGGACAAGCGTGCCGCCCTGCTGCTGTTCGGGGCGCTTGCCGCCCTGGTGTGGTGGCAGGGACTGGCGTCCGTCATCACCCAGGAGCCGCTGATCTGGCTGGCGCTCTTGCCCGCCATCGCCTGGTTTGGCTGGACGCAACTGCGCACGGACAGCCAGGAGGGGCTCGGCTTTGCGCTGGGTTTCATCTGGCTGGCCCTGGTCATCGGCATCGATGGCAGCCTGCTCATCGCCCAGCTGGCGGGGGCCCTGGCGGCGTTTGCCGGATTCCGCGCGCTGATCGCGACCTTTACCCAGGTGAAGGTGGCGCCGGCGGCGCTCGGCTTGGCACTCGCCTTCGTACAGATGCTGGCCTGGCAATACGTGGAAGTGCCGCTCGTCGTGCTGTTGCCGGTCTGGCTGATGCCCCTGCTGGAGTGGGCGTTGCGCAACAAGCCCTGGCAAGCCCGTTGGGGCCTGCTGATCCTGGTGGCGGGAGTCGGTGCTGGACTGAGTCTGTGGTGGGTCTGGCCAGAGGCATCCCTCTACTAATTTTTGCATGAAAAACATGCAATTATCATGGGATTTGATGAGTCAGTCATAGTCTGCGCAGATAAAGATTGAGCCCTATGGTGGTTTCAGATAAAAAGGATTTTCTATTATCTGGACACACACAGAACCCGGCATGGCCGGGTTTCTGTTTGCCTGCATGCTTGCGGCACGCTAAGGAGGCCACAGTTGCGCAGTCAGGGATCTGAGCATCTGTTTTTTCGCCATTTCATCGAGCAACAGCGCCTCGAGGATCTCTGTATCCTGCTGGTCACCCATCTGCTCCCCGACAGGCCTCATTTCATCCAGGTGCTCGACCAGGTCGGTCGCGTCGGCGCCATCTTGCCCAAACCCAAGTCTGTGCACGGGCCGACCCTGGCCTGGGTCCAGCAGCACTACCCGGTGCTGCCCCTCAATCGCCACTGGACCAATGATCCGGAAGGGGTGATTGCCCAGATAGCCCCTCTGGTGCAGCCCCACGAGCGGCTCATCATTCTGGACATCGGCGGTTACTTCGCCAGAACCCAGGCCATCTTGAGCGAGCACTTTGGCGATCGCTTCATCGGGGTGGTGGAGATGACAGAAAACGGTCACCAGCGCTACGAGCAGGAGCCGCTAGCCGCTCCCGTTATTTCGGTGGCGCGCAGCCCCCTCAAGCAGGCGGAAGACATCCAGATAGGGCTGAGCGTGGTCTACTCCGCCGAATCCCTTGCCCGCACCCTGAGGCGCACCTTCAACGTCTGTCAGGCGACCCTGTTTGGCTACGGCAAGGTGGGGCGCAGCATCGCCCGCGAGCTGCGCTGTCGCAACCTGCACCTGGAGCTGGTGGAAACCGACGCCCTGCGCCAGGTGGAGGCGCTCTCCCACGGCTTCAAGCTGGTGAGCAAGCAGGAGGCGCTCGGCCGGGCCGAGTTGGTGATCTGCTCCACCGGCAACGGCTCCCTGGATCTCGCCGATCTGCTGGCCCTGCGCCCCGGCGCCATGCTGGCCTCGGTCACCTCGGCGGACGACGAGTTCGCGTTCTGTCTCTCCCAACTGCCCTGGCCGAGCGAGGAGGTGTGCCCCCATGTGCTGGCGCTGACCCGTCCGGATGGCAGCACCATCTTCCTGCTCAATCGGGGGGAGGCCATCAACTTCGTCCATGGCGCCGTCATCGGCGAATACGTCTACCTGGTGCTGGCGGAGATCATCGAGGGGGTGCGCCAGCTGGCGCGCCAGACCCCGGAGCCAGGCCTGTTCGAGTTGCCTCAAGCCACCATGAATGCCATCGCTCGCCACTGGCTGGCGGATTTTCACGGAGTGACCCAATGACAGAGTCCCAACTGCTCAAACCCCGCATCGAGATCCGTTACTGCACCCTCTGCCGCTGGATGCTGCGAGCCGCCTGGCTGGCCCAGGAGCTGCTCTCTACCTTCGACAGCGATCTCGGCGAGGTGGCCCTGGTGCCCGCCAGCAAGGGGGAGTTCAAGATCCTGGTGAATGGCATCCAGGTGTGGGACAGGGTCATCGACGAGGGCTTCCCCGAGGCCAAGGAGATCAAGCAGCGGGTGCGCGACATCATAGCCCCAGAGCGGGATCTCGGACATTCTGATAGAAAACCTGCTACCGAATAAGCGGTGGCGAAGGGATAAACAAAAGGGAGGCTATGCCTCCCTTTTGTTTGTTGGCAGTCAGGCTGACTGTAAAACAGAGTCGCTATGGCATGTCCATCTGCTGATGGATGTAGCGTTCCCGCTTGTGGGGCTTGATACGGTGGATGTCGACCCACACCAGGCCGTCGATGCAGTGGTTGAAGTCCGGGTCTATGCCAAAGTCCATGAACTGCACCCCACCCGGCTCGCACAGCTCAGAATACTGCTTGTAGAGGGTGGGGATGGCGCAGCCCAGGTTGTCGAGGCGGGCCTTGAGGAGCTTGAGATCGGCGCCGTAATCCTGCCCCTCAAACAGCGGCTGCGTGGCCGGGTAGGGGCGACGGGACGGGGCGAGCGCGAGCTCGGGGGCGAAGTGCTGACGGTAGAAGCTCACCAGCAGATCCTTGGCCTGCGTTGGCAGGCTGCCGGACAGGGACACGGGCCCGAACAGGTAGCGATAGCGCGGGTAGCGGGCCAGGTAGGCGCCGATGCCAAACCAGAGGTAATCGAGCCCCCGTTTGCCCCAGTAGGCGGGCTGGATAAAGCTGCGGCCAAGCTCGATGGCCTGCTCCAGCCTGGGTAACAGCGTCTCGTCGAAACCAAACAGGCTGTGGCTGTAGAGGCCGTTCAGCCCTTTGCTGGCCAGCAGCTCGGCCACCGGAATGAAGCGATAGGCACCGATGATCTCGAGCCTGGCGGGATCCCAGAGGATGAGGTGGTAGTAGTCATCGTCAAAAGCATCGAGATCCCGGCGCCGCCCCGAACCTTCCCCCACCGCCCGAAAGGCGATCTCCCGCAGGCGCCCTAGCTCACGCAAGATAACCGAATGACTCTGCTCGTGGCGCCGATAGAGCAGGATCCGCTGGCCGTCCGGGGTCTGGCCCAGGGCCTCGCAGCCATCGATGGCCTGTTTGAGCAGGCGCCGCTCCTCTGGCAGGGCGATGGGGGCCTCGGTCAGCAGGCGGCCCGACTTGCCACGGCCGATACGATAGAGGTGGCTACGCACCAGGCTGGCCGCCGTCTTGGCCGGCAGCTCGCCCAGACTCGCCGGCGGAATGCGCTCCCCTATGGTGAGGGGGATGCGCTTACCCTGCTGACGAAACAGCTGCTTGACCAGCAAGAGCCCGGCCCAGTCGTTGTTGAGCCAGGCGGTCAGGTAAAAGCCGAGGCCGTTGCGCCCGCCAAGGTGAATGGGTACCAGTGGGCTTCGGGTGCGCCTGGCCAGCTTGATGAAGCCCCCTTGCCAGGTCCCGTCCTTCACCCCCTTGGGGCCGAGCCGGGAGACTTCCCCCGCCGGGAAGATAACCAGCACCCCATCGCGGGCCAGATGTTCCCCCATGGCCAGAATGGCCTGCCTGTCAGTCTTGCCGCCCAGATTGTCCACCGGCAACAGCAGTGGGCGCAGGGGCGCTATCTGCGCCAGCAGCCGGTTGGCCACTATCTTCACGTCCGGCCGGACTCGGCCGATCAGCCGCAGCAGGGCCAGCCCGTCCAGGGATCCTATGGGGTGGTTCGCCACTATGATGACCCGGCCGCTGGCGGGGATGTTCTCCAGCTCCGTCTCGCTCACTTGATAGTCAAAATCGAGTTGCACCAGGGCCTGCTCGATAAAGTCGAGTCCACGCAGGTGCGGGTAGCGTTCGGCAAATTGCTGGAAGGACTGCTCGTGCAGCAGCCAGCGCAGCCCATGTGTGAACAGAGGCTGGAGCAGGGGTTGACGGTTAAGGTGGGGCAGATGCTGTTGCAGCAGGGTATCGACGTTGAACATGGGGTGGCTCCGCTGATCCTTTGTGCCAGCGTGCCCCTTGTCTGTTCCCCCTGTGTGGCAGCGAGATGACAGTTTGATGGCAGGGCGAGCGTTGCGGCTCGCCCTGCACTCTGCGTTGTGCCCCGCTTAGGCCTTGTAGGCGGCGGTGAGTCGCACCAGCTCCACCAGGGTGGCGACTGCTTTTTCCATTGATTGCAGCGGGATGAACTCGTGCTTGCCGTGGAAGTTGTGGCCACCGGTGAAGAGGTTCGGGCAGGGCAGCCCCATAAAGGAGAGGCGGGCGCCGTCGGTGCCGCCGCGAATGGGCTTGATCTTGGGTTCCACGTCGGCGGCCACCATGGCGGCCTTGGCCAGCTCGACGATGTGCATGTGCGGCTTTATCTGGCTGCGCATGTTGCGATAGCTGTCGGTGAGCTCGAGCTCGATGCGCGCCTTGGGGTAGTCCAGCTTCATGGAGGCGACCCGCTCCTTGAGCTGGGCCTTGCGGGCGGCGAAGCTGTCGTCATCAAAATCACGGATGATGTAGTGCAGCTCACTCTGCTCCACAGTGCCGCTCATCTGGGCCAGGTGGAAGAAGCCCTCGTAGCCGTCCGTGCACTCCGGGGTCTGCGCCTGCGGCATGGCGGCATGGAACAGGGCGGCCAAGGTCTGGCTGTTGATCATGCTGCCCTTGGCGGTGCCTGGGTGCACGTTGTTGCCGATAAAGCGCACCGTGGCGCTGGCGGCGTTGAAGTTCTCGTATTCGAGCTCGCCGAGCTCACCGCCATCGACCGTGTAGGCCCACTTGGCGGGGAAGCGCTCCAGCGGAAAGAGATCTGCGCCGCGGCCAATCTCCTCGTCCGGGGTGAAACCGACCCAGACGTCGCCACGGGGGATCGCCGGGTGGGCCTGCAGGTGGGCGATGGCGGTCAGGATCTCGGCGATGCCCGCCTTGTCATCGGCGCCGAGCAATGTGGTGCCGTCCGTGGTGATGAGATCCTGGCCGAGATAATTTTTGAGGAAACGGTATTGGCGGATGGCCAGCACCTCGTCCCCCTTGCCAAGGCAGATATCCCCCCCCTGATAGTTCTCGACTATCTGGGGTACCACCTGTTCGGCCTCGTAATCGGCGGTGTCCATGTGGGCAATCAGGCCGATGGCCGGCGCGTCTGGCTGGTTGCCCGGCAGGCAGGCGGTGAGGTAGCCGTGCTCGTCCAGGGTCACCTGACTCAAGCCCAGCTGGGTTAGCTCCTCCTGCAGGGCGCGGGCGAAGACGAGCTGGCCCTGGCTGCTGGGGCAGGCGGGATTGGTCGCATCGGAGCGGGTATGAAAAGTCACGTAACGCAGAAAACGCTCAAGCAGGGTATCCATTGACAAGCCTCGGACTGAAGATGAGGGGCCATTGTGGCCAATCCTGTCGGTGGGCTTATTGCGTCAGCGCAGTTTTTGGCGCATTTGTCGGGCGGGTTCAGCAATGGTGTGGGAAGGGAAGTTGAGAGTAGCTGGATGGCTGTTTGAATAAAAATGCCAAATAAAAAACTGAATAATCATGTGGCAACGGAGTGAAAAGAACCTCGGCCCAGCACTGGCAAGGGGTGAGGGAAAATGCCGGGTTCACCTGTTATTTCCAGGGCTAATCGGGCAGGGGCATATCTCACCCTATCCCAGAGCCCGCCTAGCCGGCAGCCGGATCTGAACGAGCGGCAAACACCGATTTTTTTACGCGATTTTTTATTGTCACCGGCCGCGGTAAATGTGTACACTCCGCGCCGATCCGAAGGTAACCCTGCGCAGGCAAGAGGCCGCCAGACACCGACCGGATCACACGCCTATAGGGCGAGGCACGCAGCAACGACAGACACTGCTAGGGCATGGTTTCTTTAATACCGGTTAGGCTCCGGTATCAGGGAGAACAACGGACTCTCATCATTTAGCTGACCGAGTGAGCCAATGGCTCATCATCTTCCCTTGTCATGGGCGGTCACTGGTGTTGAGTAGACTGTGGCGGTTGTCGTCTAACAACACGGTTGCGTGCTGACGTCTTCCCTCTCTTCCTTGATCCCACCCTTGTCGTCGTGATGGCTGCCGAATGATGAACCAACGGCGTGGCTGATGCCGCTGGTCATCAAAGTACCGCGGCGCTGCTAACGCAGCACCGTATACCGTTGAGCTTGATGTAAAGCCACCAGCCCCACATCAAGACTCGTTACTTCCCAAGATCCACCAGGCAGCTTCGGCTTGCCGCGATCTGCAATCGAGAGTCTGGCGATATTGACGCGCCAGCAGGCAGCCCAGGCTCGCCACGCTTTGCAATCGATGGTCTGGATGTGATTGAGGGTAACGAAGGCGGCCTTCTGGCCGCTCATTTGCGAGGCATAGCCCATGACTAACTGGTCCAGCAAGGACTCCTTGAAGGTCTACAACGTTCCCTACTGGGGTGCGGGTTTTTTCAATATCAATGACGCTGGTCATGTGACCGTCTCCCCCGACAAGTCTCGCCCCGAGGCGCATATCGTGCTGTCCGATGCCATCGAACAGCTGCGCCAGTCCGGGCTGACCACCCCGGTATTGCTGCGTTTCCCCGACATCCTCAAGAGCCGGGTCGATGCGCTGTTCAACGCCTTCGGTCAGGCCATCGAGAAGTCAGGCTATGAAGGGGATTACCTGTGCGTTTACCCGATCAAGGTAAACCAGCAGCGCCGCGTCATCGAGACCATCAGTCAGTCCTACAGCGACAAGCCAAGGCTTGGGCTGGAGGCGGGCTCCAAGCCCGAGCTGCTGGCCGTGCTGTCCCATCACCATGAGCAAGGCTCGGTGATCGTCTGCAACGGCTACAAGGACCGCGAATACATCCGCCACGCCCTGCTGGGCAACCTGATGGGCCACAAGGTCTACATAGTGGTGGAAAAACCCTCCGAGCTGGAGATGGTGCTGGACGAGTCAGCTCGTCTGAACATCAAGCCGAACATAGGCGTGCGTGCCAAGCTGGCCTCCACCGGTTCCGGCATGTGGGAATCGAGCGGCGGCTCCATGTCCAAATTCGGCCTCTCCGCCTCCCAGATCCTGGCGCTGGTGGAGCGTCTGCGCAGCCTCGGCAAGCTTGACTGCCTGCAACTGCTGCACTTCCACCTGGGCTCCCAGATCGCCAACATCCGCGACATCCAGGGCGGCATCCGTGAGTGCGGCCGCTTCTACGCCGAACTGCGTCGCCTGGGCGTCCCCGTCGACGTGGTCGACGTCGGCGGCGGTCTGGGCGTGGACTACGAGGGCACCCGCTCCCAGAGCCACTGCTCCGCGAACTACAGCCTGTCCGAGTACGCCAACAACGTGGTGTGGGGTATCGGCGATGTGTGCCGCGAGTTCGACTTGCCGCACCCGACCATCATCAGCGAGTCTGGCCGTGCCCTGACCGCCCACCACGCCGTGCTGGTGACCAACCTCATCGGCTCCGAAGGGGTGGAGATGAGCGACATCAGTGCGCCGGACGAAGATGCACCGACCATTCTGCAGAACATGTGGAAGGGCTGGCTGGACCTGCGCAGTGAAGATCCCTCCCTGCTCGAGATCTTCCACGACTCAGTGGCGGACCTTGGGGACGTGAACACCCAGTACACCATGGGTCTCTTAAACCTCGAGCAGCGCGCCTGGGCCGAGACGCTGCACCAGAACACCTGCCTGGCGCTCAAGGAGCTGCTGAACCCGGTGAACCGCAACCACCGCGCCCTGGCGGACGAGCTCAGTGAGAAACTGGCGGACAAGTGCTTCGCCAACTTCTCCCTGTTCCAGTCTCTGCCGGATGCCTGGGGTATCGGCCAGGTGTTCCCCGTGATGCCGCTGACCGGCCTCGAGCGTCCGCTCACCCGCCGCGGCATCCTGATGGACATCACCTGCGACTCCGACGGTCAGGTGGAGCACTACGTCGACGGTCTGGGTGTGGAAAGCACACTGCCGATGCCGGAGTACGGCGCCAATGAAGAGTGCCACGTCGGCTTCTTCCTGGTCGGCGCCTACCAGGAGATCCTGGGGGATCTGCACAACCTGTTCGGTGATACCCACTGCGCGGAAGTGTGGCTGGACGAGGAAGGCAAGATGGACATTCGCAACGTGGTGCGCGGCGACACCGTCGACCAGCTGCTGCGTTACGTCAATATCGACCCGTCCGTCATCCGCGAGAACTACCAGCGGATCGTCTCCCATCCGGCGCTGGATGACGCGACCCGCAAGGCCTTGCTCGACGAGCTGGAGCTGGGTCTGCAAGGCTACGCCTACCTGGAAGACGAATAAGCCACGGCTTGTTCACCCGCCCCGTAAGAACAAAAGCGGAGCGGGAATAAAAAACGGCGCCTTCGGGCGCCGTTCTTATATATCTACTTAACTCTCGTATTAGCTTGCTTTGGCATATTCAGGTTGATACTCGTAACCTGATGTCAGAGTTCTCTTTTCTTGTCGGAGTGCATGTTGGATCAGTACCAAAGCTATACCTAACATGCCTCCAAGCATTGTCGCTAATATGACGATTAGCGGACGTTTAGGTTTGTCACGTCTCAATGGGGAGCTGGGTGTATCCAGATAAGAGAAGGGCATTAGTTTCATGTTATTGAAGCTGATGTTCTCTAATCTATTGAGTTGTACCTTTAATTCCATTACTTCTGGCATGTAATCTTCAATTTTTAACGACTTGAGTATGGCGAGCTTTTTCGCCAGTGCATCTTTCCCTAGCGTGATTGGGAAGCGATCACCATAATTGAAGTTTTCTAACGGCTTACTCACTCCTGCGGCATTGGCGATACTCATGCTGTACTCAATTCCCTCGATCTCCCTTGCCAGATTACGCTTGGCATCTTCGGTACTCAGCTTTACTTTTAGACGTAGACTTTCTATTTGGCTACTTCTGTTATCCTCTAGAATTTCAAATAACTCTTTGCTCTGCAACCTGATTATATAATCTATATACCCAGTCAGCAGGGGTAAAACATCTGTTTTATTAAAGAAGGAGAAAGAGAGGTGAATACCAGGTAACCCTCCTTTTTTATCTTCGGGGGAGATCTTCATCCATTCAGACCAAGTTCGCAGTAGCTTCTGCTGCTCCAAACTATTCAAATTGTTATTTTTAACATAGTCTTCAAATTGAGTCGTGGTTTGTAGATAGTCGCTGATATTATTATAAGATTTAAATTCCAATAGGAAATCATTATAGATAGCGGAGTTACTTTTCGTGCCGACTAACCCTTGTATATCAAGAATAGCCCGTAGGCGATCTAATTCCAGAGTGTCTCGTGGTTTAGGTTGATAAATAGTCGCATTAGCAGTCCACTGTTCGGGAGCTGTCATGGCATACAATAGTCCCAGACAACCACAGATAAGCGTCGCGAGAAAAATTCGGAACTTTTTCTTCCACAATAATGAGATTAGTTCAGGAAGATCGATCTCATCATCGCGATATGCTATTTCATGTCTGGCGCTGAGCTTATTATCTATTCTATCATTCATGGCTGAGTCGGTCATAAATTGTCGCAGGCCTTCGTTTATACTGCATTTGAGACCTATTTTCACCTATTTATTCATCATTTCTAGATAGTAAATGGATTTTAGGTTCTCTTATGGGTACATATTTTTGTTTTTTATTTGTTCATTTTTGTTAATGGTTGTTGGTTTTTTACATTAATGAGTGAAGGGGGGAAATATGGGGGGCGAATAATGGCTATGTCTAGTCATTTTTTGCTAGAGATACGGCTAGTGAACTGTCGCATATTATTAACGACTCTTATTCAACCTAGATAAGGACTTGCCTATCACCAGCAGGAGATGAAAGAAGGCGTAGATACCGTTGGCGTGCGCATACTCCTGGGCCGCATAGGTGAAGTTGGATCTGTACTTCTCGATGGCCTCAGCCGGGGTATGGGCGTAGATGAAGTCGTCTTCCACCTCGAATCCCTGAGCCAGCAGGGCATTCTTTTCCTGGATAAAGGTAGGGGAGTCCGCATCCAGATAGGTGTAGGTCTGCCGCTGGGATGCCGGCAGGGTCAGGAACTGATACTTGGCCATGTTGCCTCGCCTGAGATTGAAACTGGGGAAAGTGGCACAGGCTGAACCGGGTGCCGTGAACCACCTTGCTACTAGCACCGTGTGGGACTCGTTATGAGCAGTTTATCCCATCAGCGGGTCGGCCTCATATCCCCATCTGAGTGACCAACCAGCCTTGCTCCTGCCACGGCTTTTCGTAACATCGCCGCCCTTCGGCGGATATCTGCTATCCTGCCCCTTCGTTTTATCTCGTTGAACCTGTTGGAGAAATCATGTCTCGTATCATCTATCTGCTACGCCATGGCCAGACTCGCTACAACGCCGAGCTGCGCCTGCAGGGGCGCTGCAACTCGGATCTGACCGCCAAGGGGGAGGCTCAGGCCCTTGCCATGGGGGCTCGTCTGCGTGAGATCCTGGATGAACCTGAGCTGTGGACTCTCTACGCCAGCCCGCTGGGCCGTGCCCGCCAGACGGCAGAGTTCGTCTGCCAGCAGTTGGGGCTGGATAGCGATCGCATCATCTGGGACGAGCGGCTGGTGGAGCTCGGCATGGGGGAGTGGGAGAGTTGCCGGGTACCGGATCTGCTGGAAGATCATCCCACGCTGAATATCAGTCAGCCGGATTGGTACTTGCAAGCGCCTGAGGGGGAGAGCCACCAAAGCATCCAACGCCGGGCCCAGAGCTGGTTGATGGACCCGGCCATCGCCGAGCGCGCCATAGTCGTCTCCCACGGCTTGCTCGGCGCCATGTTGCGCGGTGCCTACGCCGATCTCGACTACGCCACCACCTGGTCGCAAGACCTGCCCCAGGATGCCTTCTTCAAGCTCAGTGGCGGTCGAATCGAGCGGATAAAATGCTAGGACTTGGGTAAAGAGCCGCCGTCAGAAGCTATCCGCAGCGGGAGACATCTATTCTCGTACCAGCCTGGGCAGCTTGTGGTAAATGGCTTCTCGCCGCTCGAGCTTATCAGCGCCATAGTGCAGTGCCCGGTGGCAATTGGGGCACAGTGCCACCGTGTTGCTAATGGTATCTGAGCCTCCATCTGCCAAGGTGCGCAGGTGGTGGACTTCCAAAAAGGGCTCACCCATCGCCGTGATAAAGGGGGCTGGCTTATCGCAGCACTCACATAGACTCGCGGCAGCCCTCAACACCCAGGCCTTGACCTGAGGATCCCGTGCAAAGTGGGTGGCAGCGCCATAGCGCAGCTTAGGCTCTTGAGTTCCCGCAGGGAGGGCGGCGGGTTTTGCCTGATACGCCATGACCTTGTGCTCAAACTCGGCGCGGCCCGTATAAGGCTGCCCCTCCCACTCGCAGATGAGGCGCTCTAGGATGGGGGCATTCTGAGGACCGACATTCTTGGCGGGTTTCAACCCAGGAACCCAGGTTCTGCCCATCAAGCAGCAGATGTAGGAGATATTTTGCATCCGATATTCAAAGGCTTTGTCGGTGCGTCCAAATTGGTTGGCGAGCGCTGTGTAGTAGTGCTTTTTAACGAAGTGCGTGCCGTTTAGCGCCTTTGAGCGCATCTCCATGTAAGCGGCCACAGTGGCGCTTAACTCTGCTTCTGTCCAACTCTCACCCAAGGCCAAGACATGTCTCCAAGCTGCGGCGCCGATAGCTCATTGCCCTCATCAGTGAACAGTGAGGTCTGCGGTCGACTCCTATCTATACGGACATTGACCTTACCTCAAATGACGCCACAATGCAGTCGGTGAATATTCATAAGATGAAGATTCTAAAGGGTTTAATAAAAATTCGAGACTCTGATCGTTCGCACGGTTCCTTCGCCTTCGCTGGGATAAGATAGAAGCGAGACCACAAGGTTTGGGAGGAGTCATGATCAGCCATATCGACCATCTGGTGTTGACGGTGAGCGACATAGAGCGCTCGGTCGCGTTTTACAGCTCGGTACTGGAGATGGAGGCCGTCACCTTCGGAGCCGGACGGCGGGCGCTGCGCTTTGGTAACCAGAAGATCAATCTGCAACTGCTGGGGCAGGAGCCGCGCAACCGGGCCCAGGTGGGGGCGGGGGATATCTGCCTTATCACTCACTGGAGTCTGGAGCAGGTGATGAATCAGCTCGCAAACCACGGAGTCGAGCTAGTGGAGGGACCCGTGACCAAGAGCGGTGCCTGTGGACCCATCGAATCCGTCTATTTCCTGGACCCGGATCAGCACCTTATCGAGATAAGTCGCTACCTATAAGGATGAATGCACTGTTTTATAGTGAAATAGCAGTGCAGGAGGCCAATGAAATAATGGTTCGTAGCGCCTTTGACTACCATGTCCCCGGGGTGGGGAATGCCGACAATCGGCTCAGTCGGCCTGTGATGGTGCTTGCCGGCGCCGCGCCCTGATCACTCCCACAAGCGCCAGTACGGCCCCCATCAGCAGCAACAGGTAGCCCAAGGGGAGCAGGGCGAAGGGTTCATGCAAGAACCCCTCTTCATCCAGGGTGGAGCCGATGAGGCTGAATGCCATAAAGCTGGCGATCCCCATCACCATCAAGAGCATGCCTGTTCTGACCATCATATTGATCTCGCTGTGTTTTAAAGAGGGCCAGCTTTTCACGACCGGGTGAAGGGAGTGTGAAGTGGGGCGCGAAGGTCGTGCGAAGCATCGGCAAGCACGATGAAAAAGGGCAGCTGGGCTGCCCTTTTATTTTCTGACGGGGCGCGCCATTGCCCGTCCCCGCACCCTGGCGAGTTAGCAGACCCCTTGCGCCAGCATGGCGTCGGCGACTTTCACGAAGCCGGCGATGTTGGCGCCGCTCTCGTAGTTCACGTGATGATCCCCGTCCTGACCCCGCTCCACCTGACCATAGCGCACGCAGGTACCGTGGATGCTGGTCATGATCCCCTTGAGGCGAGCGTCCACCTCTTCCCGGGTCCAGGAGAGGCGCTGGGCGTTCTGGCTCATCTCGAGACCGGAGGTGGCGACCCCACCAGCGTTGGCGGCCTTGCCTGGGGCGAACAGTACCCGGGCCTGATGGAACGCCTGGATGGCGGCGGCGCTGGAGGGCATGTTGGCCCCCTCGGCCACCAGCTGCACGCCGTTGGCGATCAGAGAGGCGGCGTCCGACTCATCCAGCTCGTTCTGGGTGGCACAGGGCAGGGCGACCTGGGCCGGCAGGTGCCAGGGGGTGCGGCCGGTGAAGAACTCGAGCCCAAGCTCGTGGGCGTAATCCGCTACCCGCTTGCGCTGCTCGTTCTTGAGCTCCATCAGGCGAGCCAGTTTCTCGGGAGTGAAGCCGTCCGGGTCGTAGACGGTGCCGCCAGAGTCGGAGGCGGTCACGACCTTGGCGCCGAGTGCCATCGCCTTCTCGATGGCGTATTGGGCCACGTTGCCCGAGCCCGACACCGACACCGTCATGCCCGCGAGAGACTGGCCGCGGTGGGCCAGCATGGCCTCTACGAAGTAGAGCAGGCCGTAACCGGTGGCTTCCGGGCGAATGAGGCTGCCGCCAAAGGAGAGTCCCTTGCCGGTGAAGACGCACTCGGCGCTGTTGGTGAGCTTCTTCATCATGCCCGCCATGTAGCTCACCTCGCGCCCGCCGACGCCTATGTCACCGGCCGGTACGTCCGTGTTGGCCCCCAGGTGGCGATAGAGCTCCAGCATCAGCGCCTGGCAGAAGCGCATCACTTCCCCCTCGCTCTTGCCCTTGGGATCAAAATCGCTGCCACCCTTGCCGCCACCCATGGGCAGGGTGGTGAGGGCGTTCTTGAAGGTCTGCTCGAAGGCGAGGAATTTCAGCACGGAGAGATCCACCGAGGGGTGGAAGCGCATGCCGCCCTTGAAGGGACCGATGGCGGAGCTGTGCTGGATGCGATAGCCGCGGTTCACCTGCACCTGGCCCTGATCATCGACCCAGCTCACCCGAAACTGCACCAGCCGCTCCGGCTCAACAAGGCGCTCGAGCAAACCGTGCTGCAGGTAGCGGGGATGGCGCTCGATAAAGGGCCAGATGGAGGCGACCACCTCGCTCACCGCCTGGATGAACTCGGGTTGATGGGGGTTGCGCTTGGCCACCTGGGCCAGAAAGTCGGCCTGGGAGAGGGAATGACTCATCTATAACTCCTGTCGTGAATGATGCAATTGGCGTCTTGCCAGAGACGATCATGCCCCGCAGTCAACTCTGCGTTCGATGGCGGGAATGAGCGGTGATCGCAGGGATTGCGATCCTCGCCGAATGGGGCAGCGCTCATGACGTCTCCCCTTGGCTTCGGCAAGATAATTCGTGCTGACGAAAATCTTTTTATGCATTTTAGATTAATAAATAGCAAGCGATTCCTGTCGGCTTTTTCGCGCTGATGTCATTGCGAAAGGAGGGGGGGCAGAGAAGAAACCCTTGGCAGCCATGGGACACAACAAAAGATTAACAATGCGTTAAAAGTGAATGAATAACCTAGTGGGAATTGAGCTGGCCGATCTCGCTCTGCCAAGACCCGGCTCCCGGCGCCGTGAGCCAGATGCAAGTATCCGGCGAACGGCGGCGGGCAATATGCTACTGTAGCGGCGTTTTTTTGATGATTGCGCAGGCTTTGACCTTTTTGAAGATGCTTTTTGCAGATGGAATGGTATGCAGACTAACCCGATGATGACCTGGCTGACCCAGCCGACAAGCTCCCTCAACCCCATGATCTGGCAGGTGACCCATGCTGGCCGATGAATCCATGCGCCTGAACAAGTACATCAGCGAGAGCGGCATCTGCTCGCGCCGTGAGGCGGATCGCTTCATCGAGCAGGGCAACGTCTTTATCAACGGCAAGCGTGCCGGCATAGGTGATCAGGTGTTTGCCGGGGATCTGGTCAAGGTCAACGGTCAGGTGATCGAGGCGCGGGAGGCGGACAGCCTGGTGTTCATCGTGCTGAACAAGCCGGTGGGCATAGTCTCCACCACTGAGGCGGGGGAGAAGGACAACATAGTCGACTTCGTCAACCACAGCACCCGTATCTTCCCCATAGGCCGGCTCGACAAGGATTCCCAGGGGCTCATCTTTCTCACCAACCACGGGGATCTGGTGAACAAGATCCTGCGGGCGGGCAACGATCACGAGAAAGAGTACCTGGTGACCGTCGACAAGCCGGTGACCGATGAGTTCATCCGCGGCATGGGGGCCGGGGTGCCGATCCTCGGCGCCGTCACCAAGAAGTGCAAGGTGAAGAAGGAAGCCCCCTTCGTGTTTCGCATTACCCTGGTGCAGGGGCTGAACCGCCAGATCCGCCGCATGTGCGAGCACTTCGGCTTCGAAGTCACCAAGCTCGAGCGCATCCGCATCATGAACGTCAGCCTCAAGGGGCTGCCGGTAGGGGAGTGGCGCGATCTCACCGACGACGAGCTGATCGAGCTGTTCAAGCTCATCGAAGACTCCTCCTCCGAGGTGAAACCCGCCAAGGGGGCGACGCCTGCCAACAAGCCGGCGGCCAAGGCCGCAAGCGGCGCGGGTGGCAAGACGGCACAGGGCAAGAAGCCCCGTCGGGACGACGATCACGAGATTGGCGGGCGTCCCAACGTGCCGGGTCCGGCGGCGTTCGAGAACAAGAGCCCGGCGGGCAAGGGTGGTGCAGGCAAGGGGGCGACCGCCAAAGGCGCCGCTGGCAAGGGTGCCCCGGCCAAGGGGGGCAAGCCGGCCGCCGCGGGCAAACCGCGCACCAACCAGGGCGGACGGCAGAAGAAGGGGCGCTAAGGCGCCCCGTCACTCGCTTTTCAACCTTCTCAATACACCGGCCCTAGGCCGGTGTATTGCTTTGGGCGCTCAGCGGAGTGACCGTCTTGTCAGCCAAGGGGGCAGCCGTCTCGCCAGCCACGGACAGGCGCATGGCGCTCGGGTAGTGCAAGGGATTGAGGCGCAGCACCAGCAGACTCATCAACGCCAAGCCGCCGAGTTGCCACTGCCAGGCGCTGGCAAAGTCGCCGCTTATATGATGCAGGCGCGCCGCCACCCAGGGGCCGGTGGCCGCCAGCATGAAGCCAAACCCCTGCATCAGGGCGCTCAGGCTACCGGCCCGGCGCGGATCCGGCAGGTGATCGAGCGCTATCACCATGATGAGGGAGAAGCTGCCACCGAGCCCTGCACCGCACAGTAGACACCAGAGAATGGGGGCGGCTTGCGGGGCCAGCCAGAGGCCGCCAAAGCCCAGCACCTGCAGCGCGATGGCGAGCCCCATCCAGGGGCGCCTGTCCTCCTTGCGCGCCGCCAGCAGCGGCAGCCCCAGGCCGCTCAGGGTCTGGGCCAGGGCCAACCAGGCCACCAGCTCTCCTCCCGCCTGGGCACTCCAGCCTTGGGCCATATACGAGGGGGCCAGCCAGGCCACGACGATGCCGTAACCGCTGTTGATGATGCCAAAACAGACGATCAGCAGCCAGCTGCGGGGCAGGGCGATGAGGCGCTGCTCCGTGTGTGAAGACGCTACTTGCGCCGGGCGCGGCAGCCGCACCCGCCAGACGAGCCAAGCCAGGGCCAGCAGCACAGGCAGGCTCCAGAGCGCCAGCACCCGCGACCAGTCGATGACGGCGGCGAGGCGCGGGCTCAGGATGGCGCCAAGGGCGCCGCCCCCCATCATGCAGGCGGAGAAGATCCCCATCACCAGCGGCACCCGCTGGGCGAAGGCCCTCTTGATAAGGCCGGGCAGCACTCCCTGCACCAGGGCCGAGCCCAGGCCGCAGAGGGCGGCGCTGGCGATAAGCAGGGCGCCGCTGCTCACGTCAAAGCGCAGGGCGCTGCCGAGCGCGAGCAGCAATAGCGCAGCGCCGAGCAGCTGGCGCGCACTGGCCAGGCGCAGCAGGCTTGGGGTGCAGAGCACGCCGACGCCGATGAGCAGCAGGGGCAGCAGGGTGACCCAGGCCAGGCTGTCCATGCCAAGGGCGAGGCGGGCATTGATCCGCCCCGCGAGCGGGCCTATGGCGGTGAGAAAGGGGCGCAGGTTGATACCGATCAGCACCACCAGCACCAGCAGGGCGCCGGCTCCTTGCCGAGTAGACGGCTTACTCATGCTGGCTGCCGTAAAGGGCAGAGGCCGGGATGGGGCTCGGCAGCTTGATGAGGGGCAGGGGCGGCGGGGATAGCGGCAGTCGCAGCCTGTCGTAGCTGGCGCTGCTGTCAAAACCGAAGGGGGCCGCGTCGGCATTGTCAAAGGCGTAGTAGACGGCGCTGATGCCGTTCATCACCAGGGCGCACAGGCACATGGGGCAGGGGTGGCCGCTGGCGTAAACCACGGCGCCCTTGAGGGGCCCCTGCTGGCTGGCATCGCGCAGCGCCTCCATCTCGGCGTGACGGGTGGGATCCCCCGCCTCCAACATGCGGTTCACCGCGCTCGCCACCAGCTTGCCCTCCTTCACCAGCAGGGCGGCGAAGGGGCGCCCCCCTTGCTGGCGGTGGGTCAGGGCCAGGTGCAGGGTCTGCTCCAGCCACTCCTGGTGACTGGGGCTGGTGAGGGCGGTTAGCGAGTTGACGAGGTGAGCACCGGACTGGGGAAGGGGCGACATAAGGCCATCCTGGGAGAAAAAGGGGGGTGGAGGGAGCCTAGCGGGCCGCCAAGTCATTTGGAAATTAAATGATAGAATGACTATCAGTGACTTTATAAATGGATATAGAGGCTAAATGGAGAGACCCATACTGGATCCCCAGCTGCTGCGCAGCTTTGTCGCCATCCTTGAGACCGGCAGTTTTACCCGGGCCGGTGAGCGGGTGCACCTGACCCAGTCCACCATCAGCCAGCAGATGCGCCGCCTCGAGGAGCAGCTCGGCTGCCCCCTGCTGGACAGGAGTGGCCGCACAGTCGTGGCCACGGTGGCCGGGGAGAAGCTGCTCGGGCTGGCGCGGCGCATCCTGACTCTGCTGGACGAGGCCCGTGAGCGGGTGAGCGAGGCGAGCCTGCCCCTGCGCCTCGGGGTGCCGGAGGATTTCGCCGCCGGCGCCATGGCTCCCGTGCTGGCGGCCTTTGCCCGCGACTATCCCCAGGTGCGGCTGGAGGTGCAAAGCGGGCTGAGCCACGAGATCTGGCAGGGCTTCGAAGGGGGAGAACTGGATCTGGCGCTGATCAAGCAGGCGCGGGGACAGGGAGATCCCGTCGCCCGTTGGCGCGAGCCGCTGGCCTGGGTCGACAGTCGCGACTGGCCCGCCTGTGAGCGGGATCCCGTGCCCCTGGTGGTGTTCCCGAGCGAAGGGCTTTATCGACGCCAGTTGACCGACGCGCTGGACGACAGGGGGCTGCGCTGGCGCATCGCCTACGTCAGCGCCAGCCTCGCCAGTTTGCAGGGGGCAGTGAGCGCCGGCATAGGGGTGAGCCTGCTGCCGAGTCGCCTGCTGTTGCCGGATCAGGTGGCGCTGGCAGACTGGCCCCAGGTGCGCTCGGTGGAGCTGGCGCTGCACCTGGGGAGCGGAGGCGGGGAGGCACTGCGCCGCCTGAGCGATGCCCTGATTGCCCTGTGTGATGAGGTAATGGGGCCTCGCTGATCCCGAGCTGGATCAGGCGATGGCCTGTTTTGGCAGCACGGCGAGCCAGACTTCCACCTCGCCGCTGCCGGTTTGGGCGTCAAATTCGGGGCCGTAGCGCTCGAAATCCGGCTTGTGGGCTGAGTCGTAATCGGAGTGCGCGAGCCACGCCAGCGCCCCCTGCCAGGTCTGGGGCAGGGTGGAGACGTGCCCCTTATGCAGGAAGACCGCATAGGTCTGGGGAGTGATGCGCATCCGGCCCAGAGTGGGAGGCAAGACTTCCAGGGCCGTGACCTCCACCGCGCACATATATTCGCAGCCAGCTTCGTCGGCGCCGCAGATGACGCCGTAGGCGTGTTCACCAAGTTGGCCAGGCAGGGGCACTAGCACGCCGAAGTCCCGCCACTGGCCGCCGAAATCCCCCTGCGAGAACAGGTGGTGACGGCGCAGGCCCCCCAGCAACATGGGCCGACCTTGCTCGAATCGAATGGGTGCTGTCATGACATCTCCTCTCTGCCGGTTGGATAAATGAGGTTGCCTCTATTCGGCTGCCAGCCTGACCTGCCTTGCCGGGCGTGTCCCCCTTAGTCGGGGTCAGCGCCGTCTGTTTGGGTGTGCGCCGCCTGCTGGATCTTTCGCTCATAGTCTCTTTGCACTATGGCCAGCGCCGCCAGGGCCAGGGCCGGGTCTATCTCGTTGGTTTCCAGCAGCTCTATCAGATCCACCGCGAGCTTGATCTCCGGGGGGGCATTTTCCAGTGACATTATCTTCTCCACATCTCGTCTGATCCTGGCGGCCAGTATACAGGGCGCCCCCGGATAGTGGCAGGGCGGGCGCTTCCCGCGCTGGGTCCGCGCTCACAGGTGCTGGCGCATCTCCTTGTCTATCTCCTCGCGCAGGGCCATCAACTTCTGGGCGTATTGTTGCAGCTGTTTATCGGCGGCCGAGACCGGCTGCCACTGGGGCACCTTGCTCGGTTTGCCGTGCTCGTCCATGGCGACGAAGATGATGATGCAGTGGGTGGTCTTGTGACGCTCCCGGCTGGCGGGGTGGCGGCTGTAGACATCCACCGCCAGGTGCATGCTGGTGGTGCCGGTGTGGATCACCTGGGCGTGCACCTCCACCAGCTGTCCTATCTGGATGGGGCGCAGGAAGCGGATGCCCCCCACGTAGACGGTGACGGCGTAGCCGCCACACCAGCCGGCGGCGCAGGCGTAGCCCGCCTGATCGATCCACTTCATCACCATGCCGCCGTGCACCTTGCCGCCGAAGTTCACGTCGGCGGGCTCGGCCAGAAACTGCAGGGTCAGCTCGCGGGGTGGGGTCATGCTCTCTCCTTGGATCCGGTTCATTGTCGGCCACTCTTGCGGTATGACTCGGCCTGCTGGCAGGGCGCCAGGGATGACACATAGGGGCGCTCGTTGCCGGTGCGCTGGCCGACGCTGGCGTATTGCTGCTGGCATCGGTTCGCCTTGCCTCCCGCTCTGACGCAGGCATCGATGAGTTGCTGCTTGTCCTGCACCGTCTGTTGTTGGCGGGCGTTGATACAGGCTCTGTCCAGCCCGGCCTGATGGGTCTGCCTGTCCTGATTGGCGGCCAGCAGGCCACCGCAGAGGGCGCAACCGAGCAGCAGTATGACCATCTTCATCATGGTTTGTCTCCTTGCGGGGGTCGCCCCGCGATGACCAGGGCTATCCCCCCGAGTATGCCGAGGGACGACAGCAACAGCCGCCATGAGCCTGACTCATCGAGCCAGATCAGCCCGGCCAGGATGGCGAGGGGGGGCACCAGCAACTGAACGCTGGCGGCCAGGGTGCGCCCGAGATGGGGTAGCACCCCATACCAGAGGGCATAGCCGAGACCGGAGGCGAGCGCCCCCGAGGCCAGGGCGTAGCCGATGGCGGCCGGGGTGGCGTTTAGATGTCCCAGCAACAGATAGAGCAAGGTCGCAGGCAGGCTGGCCCGCAGGAAATGACCCGCGTTGGCGGCGAGCGCATCGCTAAAGCGCGGCGCGCGCAGGGTATAGCAGGCCCAGGCGATGCCAGCGGCTATCATGAGTACGGCGCCCAGGGGATCCGGTGCGCTGAGTCCGGGCAGCAGCAGGCATATCAGGCCCGCCATGGCGAGCAGCAGACCGCCCAACTGGCGAGGGGGAAGCCGTTCGCCACGCAGCAGGGGCGGGGCCAGCATGCTGAGCTGGACGGCGGCGAACAGCAGCAAGGCCCCGGTGCCTGCGGTCAGGGTCAGGTAGGCGAAGGAGAAGGCGGCGGCGTAGGTGATGAGGCAGAGGGCGCCGCCCCAGTCCCCCTGACGGGGCGGTGTGGAACGGCGGGCCGAGCAGAGCAGGATCAGCACCAGGGCGCCGCTGGTCAGGCGCAGCAGGGTGAACAGCGCCGGATCCATGCGCTCTTCAAACAGCGCCAGGCGGCAGAGTACCGAGTTGGCGGCGAACGCCATCAGGGTCAACAGAGTCAGCAGCAACAGGCGGGGCAGCGGCATTTATTCACCTTGAGTTCAGTGGCGGCGAACCAGCATAAGCAATATGCAACGAGGAGGGCCTATGAAACAAATACTCGATCAACTGCTGAGCAGCGGCAAGGGCTGGCTCAACGATGGCGGTGACAGCCGCAAGGCGCAGATGAAAGGCATGGCGCAGGGAGGGCTGGCTGCGGGGGCCATGGCCCTGCTGCTCGGCAACAAGAAGATGCGCAGCTATGGCGGCAAGGTGGCGGCGGTGGGCGGCGCGGCGGCCCTCGGCGGTCTCGCCTACAAGCTCTATCAGGACTGGCAGAGCCAGCAGGGCGGTTCGGCGCAACCGGCCCAGCCTCTCGATTCCCTGCAAGGACAGGCGCTGGATGCCCGCGCCACCCTGCTGGTGCGCGCCATGGTGGCGGCGGCCCGGGCCGATGGTCACATAGACGCGGCCGAGCGCCAGAAGATCCAGCAGTACCTGACCGAGCAGGGCCAGAGCGACGCGGCCCGCTGGATTGACGCCGAGCTGGCTCGCCCGCTGGATCCCCAGGCCCTGGCGCGGGAAGTGACCGACATGGAGCAGGCCACCGAGGTCTACCTCGCTTCCCTGCTCACCATAGAGGTGGATCACTTCATGGAGCGCGGCTATCTGGACGAGCTGGCTCGCGCCCTCAAGCTCGATGACAACCTCAGGGGCAGCATAGAGAAGCAGGTAGCCCAACTGGGGGCGCCGAGCTGATCCGCCCGCTCGTACGCGATGAAAAAGGCCCCGTCACGGGGCTTTTTTATTGCCCTCTTCTCCCATTAAGATGCTCTCTTCCTCACCCAAGTGGTGACGAATGACGCTTTTATGTCGGCAACCGAGAGAGCAAGGAGCACCCGTTGGAGATACGCAAGGCAACCGAGCAGGATATCGACGCCATCCTGGCGCTGAACAGACAGATAGGGCTGATCCACTTCGAGCAGGCTCCGGAGGTGTTCTGTCCGCCTTCCCCCGAGGAGCGCGGCTTCCTGCTCGCCGCCATCGGCGCCGAGGGACGGCTGTTCTGCGTGGCGGTGGACGAGGGGCGGGTGCTGGGTTTTCTGACCGCCCGCATCGACATCAATGAGTCAGTCCCCTTCCTCACCAAGCTCCCCATCTGCCGCATCGGCTCTGTGGTGGTGGATGAGGGGCATCGCTCCCGTGGCATCGGCAAGGCCTTGATCGCCCACTGCGATGAGTGGGCCAGGGCCCGGAATGCGAGCCAGATCCGGTTGGAGGTGATGTCATTCAACGAGAGGGCCAAGTCGCTTTACGAGTCCTTGGGCTTTACTCGCCAGTCGGAAATTTACGCCCGATAAACTGAGTGTATTCCCGATAAACAGGGCCCCGTCATGGGGCTGTGTTCGGCTGTGCTTCCTAAGAGGCTCAACGCAACAAGGGTTTGTCCAACTGCTGATGGATAAGCTCGGCCAGCTGGCCGAGGGCGGCCTCCAACTCTGGGCTCCAGGGATGGGAGCTGTTCAGGCGCAGGCAGTGATTGTGCTGGCCCTGACTGGAAAACAGGGCCCCGGGCGCCAGGGAAAAGCCGCAGGCGAGCGCCTGGGCGTGCAGGGCGCGGCTATCGAGGCGCTCGTCAAATTCGAGCCAGAGGAAGTAGCCACCATCGGGGTCAGAAATGCGCACATCGAAGGGGAAAAGGCGCAGCAGGGCGGCCCGCATCTGTTGCTGGCGCTGGGCCAGGGTGTGGCGCAGGCGGCGAAAGTGGGCATCCACCCCGCCCTGGCGCAGCATGTCGGCGAGCGCCAGCTGGCTCGGCACATTGGTGGACAGGGTCGACATCAGCTGCAGCCGCTGGATGCGCTCGGCGTGGGGAGCGGCCACCACCCAGCCGACCCGAAAGCCCGGTGCCAGGCACTTGGAAAACGAGCTGCACAGCAGGCTGTCCCCCCGCGAGTCCCAATGCTTGAGCGGGCGCGGTCGCTCGCGGCCAAAATAGATCTCCGCATAGACATCGTCCTCCACCAAGGGCACCCGGTGGGCGTTGAGCAACTGCATCAGCGCCTCCTTGTGGCCATCCGGCATGATGTGACCCAGGGGGTGCTGGACGTTGCCCATCAGCCAGCACGCCTTGATGGGGCGCTGGGCGAGTGCCTGGGCCAGCAGGGCGAGATCGATGCCGACCCCGGGGATCACCGGGATCTCCACCGCCTTGAGCTGCAGACGCTCTATGGCCTGCAGGGCGCCGTAGAAGGTGGGGGACTCCACCACCACCCAGTCTCCCGGCTCGGTCAGCACCTGCAGGCTGAGGGAGAGCGCCTCCATGGCTCCCGTGGTGATGATGATCTGCTGGGGGTCAACCAGCAGGCCGTCGTCCGCATAGCGGCGAGCGATGGCCCGGCGCAGGGTCTCGTTGCCGGGGGGGAGATCCGCCACCGTGCTGAAGGGATCGAGCCGGCGCATGCAACTGCCGAGGGCCCGGCCGAGCTGGGGGTGGGGGAAGAGGGCGGGATCCGCCACCGCCATGCCGAGCGGCACCAGATCCCGGGACTTGCTCGCCTGCAGCACCTCGAACACCAGATCGTTGATGTCCACAGAGCCGCTGTAGTGCGCCTGCTGGGGGACGCTGATGCGCTGGGGGGAGGCGGCGGCCTTGACGTAGTAACCGGACTGGGGCCGCGCCAGCACCAGGCCGCGGCTCTCCAGCAGCTGATAGGCCTGCAGCACCGTCATGGGGCTCAAATGATGGGTCTTGCAGCTCTGGCGGATGGAGGGGATGCGCTCCCCCGGCCGCCAGACGCCGCTCTCTATCTGCTGCTGCAGCTGATCTGCCAGTTGGCCGTAGCGGGACATGGTGGGCTCAAACTGTTATAGGTGTATTTAACTATAACTGCATCTGTTATAGGTGTCATGGCACGTGTTGTACTTAACGGGCGAAAACCTGTCTGTTAAATGCAACATAGAGAGTCATGCATGATAAGCCTGGATGATGTGGTCAGCCTCTCCCGAATACAGTTCGGCGCGACGGCGATGTTCCACTTTCTGTTTGTACCCCTCACCCTGGGGCTGTCCTGGATCCTGGTGATTGCCGAGTCGGCCTACGTGATGACCGGCAAGGTGATCTACAAGGACATCACCCGTTTCTGGGGCAAGTTGTTCGGTATCAACTTCGTGATGGGGGTGACTACCGGGATCACGTTGGAGTTCCAGTTCGGGACCAACTGGGCCTACTACTCCCATTACGTCGGCGACATCTTCGGCACTCCGCTCGCGGTGGAGGGGCTGATGGCCTTCTTCCTGGAGTCTACCCTGGTGGGGCTCTTCTTCTTCGGCTGGGACAAGCTCTCCCGCGGTCAGCACCTGATGGTGACCATGCTGGTGGCGCTTGGCTCCAACCTCTCCGCGCTCTGGATCCTCATCGCCAACGGCTGGATGCAGAACCCGGTCGGCGCCGAGTTCAACCCCATGACGATGCGCATGGAGCTGGTAGACGTGGCGGCTGTCATCTTCAACCCGGTGGCCCAGGTCAAGTTCGTGCACACGGTGGCGGCGGGCTATGTGGCTGCCTCCCTGTTCGTGATGGGGGTGAGCAGCTGGTATCTGCTGCGCCGCATGGAGGTGCGCTTCGCCCTGCGATCCTTTGCCATCGCCTCGGGCTTTGGCCTGGCCGCCATCCTCTCGGTCATAGTGCTGGGTGACGAGTCTGGCTATCGCACCGGTGAGGTGCAGAAGGTGAAACTCGCCGCCATCGAGGCGGAGTGGCACACCGAGCCGGCCCCTGCCTCCTTCACCCTGTTCGGCCTGCCGGATCAGAGCGCCGAGACCACCCATGCCGCGGTCAAGATCCCCTATCTGATGGGCATCATAGCCACCCGCTCCCTCGATGAGCAGGTGACGGGCCTGAAAGATCTCAAGGCCGAGCACGAGGTGCGCATCCGCAGCGGCATGCTGGCCCACGACGCCCTGGAAGCCCTGCGGGCGGATGGCGGCAATGCCGAGGCCAGGGCCACCTTCGAGCGCCACCGCGCCGATCTTGGCTACGGCCTGCTGCTGACCCCCTACGCCAAGGAGATTGGCAAGGCGGATGAGGCGGCCATTGCCAAGGCGGTAGACGACTCCATTCCCCAGGTGGCGCCGCTGTTCTGGAGCTTCCGGCTGATGGTGGGCATAGGCGTGGTATTGCTGCTGCTCTTTACCGCCGCCTTCCTGCAACTGTGCCGGGGCCGGCTGGTGCAATCGACCCGCTTGCTCAAGGCCCTGTTCTGGAGCATACCGCTGCCCTGGATTGCCATCGAGGCGGGCTGGTTCGTGGCCGAGTTCGGTCGCCAGCCCTGGACCATCAGCGACGTGCTGCCGGTGTCGGCATCTGTTTCCTTGCTGCGCCCAGGCCAACTCTGGTTCAGCCTCATCTCCATCTTCCTCATCTACAGCACGCTGCTGGTGGTGGAGCTGTTCTTGTTGCGTCACGTGATCCGCAAAGGGCCCGCCAGCCTGCAGACGGGTCGTTATCAAGGTGAAGTGTTGAAAAACGGGAGTCCCGTCTGATGGATTACGAAACCCTGAAACTCGTCTGGTGGGGGCTGGTGCTGTTCCTGCTCATCGGCTTCGTGGTGATGGATGGCTTCGATCTCGGGGTCGGCATGCTGCTGCCCGTGGTGGCCAAGAACGATGAGGAGCGGCGGGTGCTGCTCAACAGCGTGGGGCCCGTGTGGGAGGGCAACCAGGTGTGGCTCATCGCCGGTGCCGGCACCCTGTTCGCCGCCTGGCCCCTGGTCTATGCCGCCTCCTTCTCGGCGCTCTATGTGCCCTTCATGTTCCTGCTGTTCGGCCTCTTCCTGCGCCCGGTCGGTTTTGACTATCGCAGCAAGCTGCCGGATCCCGTGTGGCGCCGCTGGTGGGACCGGGCCCTGGTGATGGGAGCCCTGCTGCCGACCCTGGTGTTTGGCGCGACCCTGGGCTTCTTGCTGCAAGGCTTGCCATTTCGCTTCGACTCGGCCCTTCGCATCCACTATGGCGCCTTCGATTTTAACTGGCCCCTGCTCTTCACCTGCATGGGCACGGCGCTGGCTCTGCTGATGCTCCACGGCTGCAGCTTCCTGCAGTGCAAGACTCAAGGGGTGATAGCGGCGCGCTGCGCGCGCCAGAGCCGCTGGCTCGGCCCCCTGGCAAGCGCCCTGTTTGCCTTGGGCGGCTTCTGGCTCAGCCAGATGCGCGGCTACCAGATAGCCGAGATTGGTGATCTCAACAGCGCCCTGACCCCCCTGATGAAGCAGGTAACGACGGCGCCGGATGGCTGGTTTGGCAACTTCATTGCGCACCCCGTGCTTTGGGCCGTGCCGGCCCTTGGCCTCTTGCTGCCGCTCTTGAGCTCGTTGGCAAGCACCCTTGGCCGGGCGCGGCTCGCCATCCTGGCCAGCGGCGGTGCCTGCGCCGCCATGATGCTGACCATCGCCATCGCCCTGTTCCCCTTCGTGCTGCCCTCGTCCCTGGATCCGTCGAGCAGCCTGACCCTGTGGGACGGCACCTCCAGCGAGCGCACCCTCTTCATCATGCTGGGCATAGTCGCCGTGCTGATGCCCATCAACATCGGCTACACCCTCTGGGTCTACTGGGTGGCGCGGGGCAAGATGAGTACCGAGCAGGTGCGCGAACACGGCCATAGCCTCTACTAACACAGGAATTGAGGAGTCTTCGATATGTGGTATTTCACCTGGATACTGGGGCTGGGGTTTGCGCTGCTGTGCGGCCTGGTCAACCTGCTCTGGCTCGAGGCGCGCTGGGCCGCGGATGAGGATCTCAAGGAGTCTTGAGGCGCGCCATCTTGCCAATGAAAAAGGCCGACACTGGGTGTCGGCCTTTTTGTTGCTTGCAGCTTAGGCGATCGCCGGACGCGCGGCGCGCCGTGCACTGGCCTCGCTGATATGGGTGAGACCATAGGCCAGCAGCACGATCAACGCCCCGATCCAGGGGGTGTGCATCAACCCCAGGTGCTCCACCACGAAACCGCCCACCACAGAGCCCAGGGCGATGCCGACGTTGAAGGCGGCGATGTTGAGGCCGGAGGCCACGTCCACGGCATTGGGGGTGTGGATTTCGGCCTGTTTTACCACCAGCACCTGCAGCCCAGGCACGTTGCCGAACGCGAAGGCACCCCACACCAGCACGGTGAGCACGGCGAGCACAGGATGCGGCGCGGTGAAGGTGAGGGCTAGCAGCACCAGGGCGAGGCCGGCAAACAGCAGCTTCAGGGCAGGCAATGGGCCCATCTTGTCGGCGAGCTTGCCGCCCCAGATGTTGCCGACCGCCACCGATACCCCGTACACCAGCAGGATCAGGCTCACCGCGTTGGCGCCAAAGCCGCTCACCTGCTGCAAGATGGGGGCGAGGAAGGTGAACGCCGTGAAGGCGCCGCCGTAACCCAGCGCCGTCTTGGCATAGACCAGCAGCAGCGGCTTGTGGGTCAGCACGGAGAGCTGTTCACGAATGCTGGAGGCCGCGCCCTTGGGCAGGTTATTCGGGATCAGCAGCAGGCTGCCCACCATGGCGATGACCCCGAGCAGGCTCACCACCAAGAAGGTCTCACGCCAGCCGAACTGCTGGCCAATCCAGGTGCCAAGCGGCACGCCGGTCACCAGGGCGACGGTCAGGCCGCTGAACATGATGGCGATGGCGCTCGCCGCCTTCTCTTTGGCCACCAGACCCGTGGCTATGGTGCTACCCACCGAGAAGAAGACCCCGTGGGCCAGCCCGGTCAGCACCCGGGCGACGATCAGGCTCTCGTAACCTGGGGCCTGCCAGGCCAGCAGGTTACCGGCGGTGAACAGCGCCATCAGCCCCACCAGCAGCCACTTGCGCGGCAACTTGCCGGTCAGCGCCGTCAACACGGGGGCGCCGATGGCGACGCCGAGGGCATAGAGGCTGACCAGCAGGCCCGCCGAGGGCAGGGAGACGTGCAACTGCTCGGCTATGGTGGGAATGAGCCCCACGATGACAAATTCGGTGGTGCCGATCGCAAAGGCACTCAGGGTGAGGGCAAACAACGCCAGTGGCATACAAACTCCTTGAATGGTGACTCCCGACGGGAGAATGGCGGCAGTATGCCTCTGGAGTTTGTTGGCAAAAATGACGATGACATCAAATTACTTTTGATCTATTTGCAGCAATAGCCGAAGGGAGATGGGGTGTTATCGGGTGGAGAATAGCGTGAGTAGCGCACAAAACCAAAAAAAACGGGAGACATAGTGCCTCCCGCTTCCACATGATTATGATGCAGTTAAATGTTCTGGCGGATTAGTCCCAGGCAGGTGCAAAGTCCGGATTGGCACAGCGCTCGCCCCGATCCAGGGTCGTTATCTGGGCCATCTCGTCGCTACTGAGGCTGATCTCGAGGGCACCCAGGTTGGCGGCCTGGTTCTCCCGCTTGGTGGAGCTCGGGATCACTGTCATGCCCTGGGCCAGCAGCCAGGCCAGCGACACCTGGGCCGGGGAGACCCCGTGGCGCTTGCCGATCTCCAGCAAGAGCGGCTCGCTCAGCACCTTGCCATAGGCCAGCGGCATATAGGCGGTGAGGGCGATGCCCTGCTCGCGGCAAAACTCCACCACCTTGCGGTTTTGCAGCAGGGGATGAATTTCCACCTGCTGGTGGGCGATGGCGCCCGGTCCCAGGATGGCGATGGCCTCTTTGAGCTGAGCCACGGTGAAGTTGGAGACCCCTATCTCCCGGGTCAGGCCCTGGGCCTTGGCCTCGGCCAGCTGCTCCAGGTAGACCGCCATCGGCACCTCATCTTTGGGGGAAGGCCAGTGAATGAGGGCCAGGTCCAGATAGTCGGTGCGCAGCTTCTCAAGGCTTGTCTTGAGGCTTGGGATCACCTTGCCCGGGCCGAACTCGCTGGTCCACACCTTGGTGGTGAGATAGATATCCTGGCGGGGGATGCTGGTGCTGGCCAGCACCTGGCCCACCTCGGACTCGTTGTCATAGATCTGGGCGGTGTCGATATGGCGATAGCCGAGCTCGAGGCCGGTGTTCAGGGTGGCGACCAAAGGCTCGCCCTTCAGGCGAAAGGTTCCCAAACCGATTGCAGGCATTTTCATCATCAATTTCCTCATGTTCTCTATTTTTACGCTCTTGTGTATGGGGTTTGCCCACCACTCGGGTCGCCATCGTCGGCTGCCCTCTTGATGGACAGCAAGGTGGTGTAGGCAGTCAGGCAAAGTGATAGCGGCGAACTTGGCTTCTGGCAAACCAGCCCCGGGTCTGGGCCACGAAGGCAATAAAGTGGGGCGTCTGCTGGTGGGCATTAAGAGCCTCTTCGCTCACCCACTCCTCGTGCAGCATCCAGCCGTGGGGCGTATCCAGGCTCTGGTGCAGCTGGTAGCGCAGGCAACCAGCCTCTTGCAAGGTGGCCGCGATAAGCGGTGCTAGGGCGAATGACAACTCGGCGCCAAACTCGGGTCTGGCCTCCAGCTCGGCAATCACAGTGATGGGGACGGGCATCTGACACTTCTCGGATTCTGTCGAAACAACGGGGGTCAGTATGCCTGTGGCGGCGGGTGGGAAAGAGGGGCGTCGCCGCAAAACACTATTGAGGCCAGAGCAGCAATCACAGATCAATGAAGGGATTGGCATCCAATCCCTCAAGGGAAAAAGTGGAATAGACCGCGCGGGATCAGGCGCCGGCCGCTTCAGACCAGACCGCAAATTCATTGCCGCTGGGTTCGACGAAGTGGAAGCGGCGGCCGCCGGGGAAGTCGAACAGGGGGCGAATGATGGTGCCCCCATGCTGGAATACCCTGGCCTGGGTCGCCGCAATGTCGGCGCTGTAGAACACCAGCAGGGCGCCGCCCTGGGCACTCTGGCCGCAGAGATCCGCCCGGTAGAAGCCGCCATCCAGCCCTTCCCCCGCAAACGCAGCGTAATCGGGGCCGTAATCCACAAACTGCCAGCCGAAGGTGGCGGTAAAGAAAGCCTTGGTGGCCGCGAGATCCCTGGCGGCAAACTCCACATAGTTCAGTTTTTCATGGGCCTTGGTCATGGCAGCTTCCCTCTGTTTCAAACAATGTGTGATGGCGGTCTCGCGATTATCTGGGCTGCCAGCGCTGCTGGGTTCGTGGGGTGGAGTGAGGCAGTGCCTCCCAGGGGGTCAGCTTGAGCTGCCGGCGACGCACCCAAAAGACGATGGCCATCAGCAGCCCGAAACAGCTGGCAAAGACGCTGATTTGGCGCAAGGCATACCCCAGGCTCACCTCATGCTCCCAGCCGAAGAACCACATCAGTGGACCCCAGATGATGCCCATTGATAGTCCCATAGAGATCAGATTGACCATAAAGTGCTCATAGTGGGGTGGTTTCAGTTGCCAGCCGAATTTGCGCAGCAGACGGCACAGGGGTGGGTTGTAGTTGAGCTCCTGCACGCCCTTGCTGGCGAGCTCTCTGTGTGCGGCGAACAGGCGTTGTTCAAATGGCATAGTACTTCCCTTTCATAACAGCAAAGCGGAACTGACGATTAGACGCCGGCTCCTAATATCCCTATGTGGGCGCCGATTGTAACCTTGTTACCGACTCGGATGCTTGCACAAGATCACATCGTCAGTGTGAGGAGTTGGCAGACTCTGGTAGGTCGGTGGCAGGAAGGGCGCTTATCGCACGCCAGGGCTCTATCGCCCCGGTGTGCGGGTGATCTGGCTCAGTACCCGCTCACAGGGCCCGGCCATCGTAGTGCTGCACCGGCAGCGCCTCGGGATCTACCCCTTCCAGGCAGCGGACATTGACGGCGACGATGTGATTGCCCTTGGGATCCACGCCGTCGCAATAGGGGTGGATACCGCAGACCGGGCAGAAGCGGTGTTTGACCACGTGCTTGTGGAAGGTGTAGGTGCTGGCCGCCTCGTCCGGGGTCAGCAACGTCAGCTTGGCGCGCGGCAGCATCCACAGCAGGGATCCCTTGCGCTGGCAGATGGAGCAGTTGCAGGCCATGGCCTGGGTCAGCTCCCCCTCCACTTCGAATGCCACCTTGCCGCAGTGGCAGCTTCCCTTGTATTTCATCTCATCCCTCCTCATTGCCATAAATTCGGCCGGATGGCCAAGGCTTCCGTTTGTTGCATTTTGCGTATTTTCATTTCGAAAGAAGCATATACGTTAATCCCATGTTGTGTTGACCATGCACTCAGCAGAGACCATTCTGGTTAGCGGCATCTCATTAGACATCTCTCGCCGACGACACAAACGAAGGAATCGCATATGAAGAATGGATATCTCGCATCGACGATCCTTATCGCCCTGCTCGGGGCCAGCCCCATGCTGGTGGCCCAGTCAGCCCCTTTGACCATTCCCCATCCCACGACGTTCGATCAACTGAACAAGCCTGCCGCTGAAGTGCGGATGCCGGAGGCCTATGTGAAGGCCATCGCCCAGCAGGCTTACATCTGGGGTTATCCCATGGTGAACCAGTTCAACCGCCGGGCCACCATCACCCAGGCCCCCGAGCCGGCCCTCAACGGCGGTATGGTGCCGGTTGCCCCCATGGGGCAGCTGAGTATGCTGACGGATTACATCAAACCAGCAGAAACCTTCGTCACCTGTCCGAATCAGGACGTGGTCTACGGGCTCGGCTTCTTCGAGCTGGATAAAGAACCCGTGGTCATCCAGGTGCCTGACTTTGGCGATCGCTTCTGGGTCTACGCCATCTACGATGCCCGCACCGATCAGATAGCAAACCTCGGTAAGCCCTATGGCTCCAAGCCCGGCTTCTACCTGTTGGTGGGGCCGACGTGGCAGGGGGAGACCCCCAAGGGGATCGAGGGCGTCATCCGCTCCTCCACCGAGATGGCCAACGTGATCCCCCGGGTGCAGATGGACGACACCCAGGCCGATCGCGTCGCGGTGCAGACGCCGGTACGGGAGGTAATGACTTATCCCCTCAGCAAATTCGACGGCAAGATGAAGTCCTATGACTACGCCAACATCCCCTCCATCGGCGAGAAGCCCAACCCCAGCGCCGGGGAGGTCAAGTGGGTGGTGCCTGACAAGTTCTTCGATCAGCTGGATAACGTGCTGGCCAAGGTGGCCCCCTTGCCAGGGGAAGAGGCGCTCTATGCCCAGTTCCGTCATCTGGTGGCGGCTGGCAAGCAGGATCCCAAGGTACGCCAGTGGATGAACGAGGCGGCGGAGCAGACCGACAAGACGGTGATCGCCGACTTCTTCAAGTGGCAGAACAACGGGGTGCCGGCGGGCAATGGCTGGAACCGCTCCAAGCACAACGCCGAATTCGGGGTGGATTACTACAACCGCACCGGCACCTCCAAGTCGAACATGTTCGACAACAAGCCAGATGAGACCCAGTACTTCTACACGGACAACGACGGGAGCGGGTTGCAGCTCGATGGCAAGCATGACTATCAGGTCACCTTTGCCAAGGGGCAGTTGCCGCCGGTGAAGGGGTTCTGGTCCCTGACCCTCTACAACAGCAAGCATCTGTTCAGCCCGAACGAGCTGAACCGCTACTCGCTTGGCACCAAGAATAAGGATCTCAAACTCAACGACGATGGCTCCCTGACCCTGTATGTGAGCCACAAGGCGCCGGCCAAGGAGAAGCTCAACAACTGGTTGCCAGCCCCCGAGGGAACGCTCTCCCTCTATATCCGCGCCTACTGGGGCGAGCAGGCGATCCTAGATGGCAGCTGGGTGCCGCCCAAGGTTGAGAAAATCAAATAAGTCAGTGGCTTGCTGCTGATGCAAAGAGGCCAAGCGGTTCGCCGCCTGGCCTCTTTCTTTTTGCGCAAAAGGAGAGTCGGGGGGAATGGCTTGCCAATCTATCGACATTGCGTCTATAAAACGCCATCGCTCTTGCCAGGATAACAACAATGAAGACCCATTCCGATGAACTGACCCTGTTCGTGGCCGTGGTGGAGGCGGGCAGTTTTCGCCAGGCGGCGGAGAACCTGGGGATGGACAATTCCGTGGTGAGCCGCGGCATCAAGCGGCTGGAAGAAAAACTCGCCACCGTGTTGCTCAATCGCACCACCCGTCGGGTCAGCCTGACCGAGGAGGGGAGCTGGTTTTATCAGCGGGCGGTCAAGGTGCTGACCGAGATGAGCGAGGCCGAGAGCCACCTGCTGATGCGCCGTGAACAACCCGAGGGCATATTGAGGGTCGATGCCGCCACCCCCTTCATACTGCACCGGCTGGTGCCCATCATAGGGGAGTTTCGCCGTCGCTACCCCGGCATAGAGCTGCAACTGCACAGCTCGGAGGGCTTCATCAACCTGATGGAGCGGCGGGTGGATATGGCTATTCGCATCGGCGAGCTGACCGATTCCTCCCTGCGCGCCCTGCCACTCGGGCGCTCCAAGCTGCGGCTGCTGGCGTCCCCCGCCTATTTGCGCGAGCGCGGCACCCCGCGTCAGCCGGCGGATCTGCTGGCAGGGCACGAGCTGCTCGGCTTTTTGCACCCCGATCACCTCAACCACTGGCCGCTGTTAAGTGCAGAGCAGGGGGACAGATTTGCCATCACCCCGACGCTGAGGGCCAGCAGCGGCGAGACACTGCGCCAGCTGGCGCTGGCGGGGCAGGGGATCGTCTGCCTGTCGGACTTCATGACCGGGCCGGATCGTGCGAGCGGCGCCCTGGTGGAGGTGCTGGCCCGCAGCAACAGCGGTGCATCGCGCCCCGTCCATGCGGTCTTCTACTCAGACGCCCAGCGGGACATCCGGCTGCGGGTCTGGCTCGACTTCCTGAAGGAGCGACTCGGCGCCAATGAGCTGTGACGAGCCGGTTTTGATAGCGCATTCGTGCTGTTTTTGATGGCTTTTAAAGCATAAACAAGAGGCCGACATCACTGTCGGCCTCTTGTTTATCTAACGGAAGTAATAGGTCGCCCTATCAATCTTCCTCGGCCCAGCGGCGGGAGCGCTCCACGGCCTTCTTCCAGCCGTTGTAACGCTTGGCGCGATCTTCTCTGTCCATCTGGGGGATGAACTCGCGGTCCACGCTGAACTTGTCTTCCAGTTCTTCCGAGCTCTTCCAGAAGCCGACGGCCAGGCCCGCCAGGAAGGCGGCGCCCATGGCGGTGGTCTCGATGCGGGTCGGACGCACGACCGGGGTGTGCATCATGTCCGCCTGGAACTGCATCAGGAAGTCGTTGGCCACGGCGCCGCCGTCCACCTTCAGGGCCGCCAGCTTGATGCCGGAGTCCTGCTGCATGGCATCCAGCACGTCGCGACTCTGGTAGGCGATGGATTCGAGCGCGGCGCGGATGATGTGGTTGCGGTTCGCGCCCCGGGTCAGGCCGACCATGGTGCCGCGAGCGTACGGATCCCAGTAGGGGGCGCCCAGACCGACGAAGGCCGGTACCAGGTAGACGCCGTTGGTGTCACCCACCTTGGAGGCGAAGTAGTCGGTGTCGCGGGCATCGTGGATGATTTTGAGCTCATCGCGCAGCCACTGGATGGTGGCGCCACCCATAAACACGGCCCCTTCCAGGGCATAATTCACTTCCCCTTTCGGACCGATGGCGACCGTGGTCAGCAGGCCGTTATTCGAGCGAACCGGCTCCGTGCCCGTGTTCATCAGCATGAAGCAGCCGGTGCCATAGGTGTTCTTGGCCATGCCTTTCTCGAAGCAGAGCTGACCGAACAGGGCGGACTGCTGATCACCTGCGATGCCGGCGATGGGGATGCGGGTACCGCCGCCACGGGTGGTGTAGCCATACACTTCGGAGGAGGGTTTGACCTCCGGCAGCATGGACATGGGGATGCCGAGCTCGTCCAGCATGCGCTCATCCCACTTCAGATCGCGGATGTTGTAGAGCATGGTACGGGACGCGTTGGTCGGATCCGTGACGTGCACCTCGCCGTTGGTCATCTTCCACACCAACCAGGTGTCGATGGTGCCGAACAGCAGCTCGCCGTTCATCGCCTTCTCGCGGGCCCCTTCCACGTTGTCCAAAATCCACTTCACCTTGGTGCCGGAGAAGTAGGCATCCAGCACCAGGCCTGTGTTGTCGCGCACGTACTCTTCCAGGCCGCGGGCCTTGAGCTCCTCGCAGATGGCGGCGGTGCGGCGGCACTGCCAGACGATGGCATTGTAGATGGGCTTGCCGGTGGCTTTTTCCCACACCACGGTCGTTTCACGCTGGTTGGTGATGCCGATGGCGGCGATCTGCTCGCTGTGCAGGCCGCTCTTGGCCAGCACCTCGGTGAACACGGAAGACTGGGTGGCCCAGATCTCCATGGGATCGTGCTCGACCCAGCCCGCTTTCGGGTAGTGCTGGGTGAACTCGCGCTGGGAGGTCGCGACTATGTTGGCATTCTGGTCAAACACGATGGCGCGGGACGAGGTGGTGCCTTGATCCAGGGCGACGACATATTTCTTATCAGCAGACATGATGTTCTCCACGTTCTTATTTTCCACGTTAGGAACCGCTCTTAGGCGGCGGCCTCTTCTTTGTTAGACAGTTTGGCGGCGTCTTCGGTGGCGACGCGGTTGCCCGGTACGCACGGAGCCAGCACTTTCACATAGAGGGCGGTACCAATCTGGGCGCCGACGATGGGGCCGAGGATGGGAACCCAGAAGTAGGGGTTGTCGCGACCGCCGGTCAGGGCAACGTCACCCCAGCCTGCGAAGAAGGCGAACAGCTTGGGACCAAAGTCACGGGCCGGGTTCATGGCAAAACCGGTCAAGGGGCCGAGGGAGGCGCCGATCACCGCGATCAGGATGCCGATCAGCAGGGCGGCGGCGAAGCCCTTGGGGGCGCCGTTGTTGTTGTCACCCAGCGCCATGATGCCGAGCATCAGCACGGCGGTGATCACCAGCTCCACCGCGAACGCCTGCATGTTGGAGAGCAGGGGGTTGGGGTAGGTGGAGAAGATGCCGGCGGTGCCAAGGCTCTCTATGCTGCCGCGCACCACGTTGTGGGTCAGTTCCCACTGGGTGAACAGGTTGTCATACAGGAAGTAGACCAGGGCGGCGGAGGCGAAGGCGCCCGCTATCTGGGCGATGATGAAGGGCACCACCTTGCGCTTGTCAAAACCGGCGAAGGTCATCAGTGCCAGGGTCACGGCCGGGTTCAGGTGGGCACCCGAGATGCCGCCGGTGACATAGATGGCGATGGCGACGCCCAGGCCCCAGGTAATGGAGATTTCCCATTGCCCGAAGTTGGCACCGGCCAGCACCAGGGCGGCCACACAACCGACGCCGAAGAAGATCAGCAGGCCGGTTCCGATAAACTCGGCGATGCACTCGCCAAGCAGGGTATTGGGTCTTTGTATGCTCATACGTTTATTCCTTTTATCCACCCAGAGTAGGTTTGATGTTCCGTTTCGTTATCTTTTTTGTCCCATCCATTGCGCCCGAAAACGTTTCTTCTTGTTGTTTGAGTCTGCGCAAACGTTATGCTCGTTTACGCTCGTTCTTGGACGGGAGAGAAAATAAACCTTCTGTGCCAATTCACCATACCCCTGCCATCGGAAATGTGGACAAGATCCCACTCATTGCTAAGAAAATGTGACGAAAAGCAGTCGCCATCGCCACAATTACTCCTTAGGGGGTAACCTAAAGCCTTGCCCTACAAGGGCTGGATCCTGATGAGCGATCACTCACTGGATGATTATTTTTGTAATAAAACTGCAATATTTGAGTCTGCATCACAGATTAAATGTTCACAAATGAGCACAATTGGCTCGCTTACGAATCAGGACTCGTCTGGTCGTTTGCACGATCGGGGCACCCTCAACTGCCCATAACAACAATAAGGAAGCAGAACATGCTTAGTCTCTTCAGGCCTGCACCCCATATCGACCGGCTACCCGCCGACAAGGTCGATCCCTTCTACAAGCGCATGCGTTGGCAGGTGTTTTTCGGGATCTTCTTCGGTTATGCCGGCTACTACCTGGTACGCAAGAACTTCAGCCTGGCCATGCCCTATCTCATCGAGCAGGGCTTCTCCCGCGGTGATCTGGGCCTGGCCCTGTCCGGGGTCTCCATCGCCTACGGTCTGTCCAAGTTCCTGATGGGGAACGTGTCGGACCGCTCCAACGCCCGCTATTTCCTCTCCGCCGGCCTGCTGCTCTCGGCCGGCATCATGTTCATGATGGGGACAATGCACTGGGCTACCTCCAGCATCGCCATCATGTTCGTGCTCCTGTTCCTGAACGGTTGGGTGCAGGGCATGGGCTGGCCCCCCTGCGGTCGCACCATGGTGCACTGGTGGTCACAAAAGGAGCGTGGCGAAATTGTCTCGGTCTGGAACGTGGCCCACAACGTGGGCGGCGGCATGATAGGCCCGCTGTTTATCCTCGGCATGGGCTGGTTCAATGACTGGCGCAGCGCCTTCTATGTGCCGGCGGCCGCGGCTGCAGCCATCGCCGTGATCGCCTTCTTCGTGATGCGCGATACCCCGCAATCCGTCGGTCTGCCGCCCATCGAGGAGTACAAGGACGACTACCCGCAGGATTACAACGAGAGCCACGAGCAGGAGTTCTCCGCCAAGGAGATCTTCATGAAGTACGTGCTGCACAACAAGCTGCTGTGGTACATCGCCATCGCCAACGCCTTCGTTTACCTCATTCGTTACGGTGTGCTGGACTGGGCGCCGACCTACCTGAAAGAAGCGAAAGACTTCAGCGTGGATCACTCCTCCTGGGCCTACTTCCTCTATGAGTGGGCTGGGATCCCGGGCACCCTGCTGTGTGGCTGGATCTCTGACAAGATGTTCAAGGGCCGCCGCGCGCCGGCCGGCATCCTGTTCATGGTGCTGGTGACCGTCGCCGTGCTGGTCTACTGGCTGAATCCGGCGGGCAACCCGAGCGTGGACATGATGGCCCTGGTCGCCATCGGCTTCCTCATCTATGGCCCCGTCATGCTGATTGGTCTGTATGCCCTGGAGCTGGCACCGAAGAAGGCCGCCGGCACTGCTGCAGGCTTCACCGGGCTGTTCGGCTACCTGGGTGGCGCCGTGGCCGCCAACGCCATGCTGGGCTACACCGTCGACCATTTCGGTTGGGATGGTGGTTTCATGGTACTGGTGGTTTCCTGTGTGCTCTCCATCGTGCTGCTGGCCATGACCCTCAAGCACGAGAACGCGTCGCTCGCCCACAAGGCCGCCGCCCACAAGGCATAAAACGTGATCCTGCCCTTATCGATCCGAAAAGGGATAGGGTACACTGCCAAAGGCCCCGCACTGCCGGGGCCTTTTTTCGTCTTATCAGCGGAGTGCAAGCGTGAAGCAAACCCAACGACATCTGGAGATCCTGGACGTCCTGACCAGGCAGGGTTTCGTCTCGACGGACGATCTGGTGACCCATTTTGACGTCAGCCCCCAGACCATTCGCCGGGATCTGAATGACCTTGCGGAGCAGAACAAGATCCGCCGCCATCATGGTGGAGCCTCCCTGCATTCGAGCACAGTCAACACCGCCTACAGCGCCCGCAAGGTCATGCAGCTCAAGGAGAAGGAGCGCATCGCCCGCGAGGTGGCCGCCAACATCCCGGACGGCTCGTCGCTGTTCATCGACATCGGCACCACCACGGAAGCCATCGCCCGCGCCCTGCTCGATCACCGCGAGCTGCGCATCGTCACCAACAACCTGAACGTCGCCAGCATTCTCACCGCCAAGGATGACTTCACCGTCATTATCGCCGGTGGCGAGATCCGCAACCGGGACGGCGGTATCGTGGGGGAGGCGACCCGTGACTTCATCGGCCAGTTCCGCATGGACTACGGCGTCATCGGCATCTCGGGCATCGACAACGACGGCTCCCTGCTCGATTTCGATTACCACGAGGTGAAGATAGCCCAGGCCATCATTGCCCACTCCCGCCAGGTGTTTCTGGCCGCCGATCACACCAAGTTCGGCCGCAATGCCATGGTCAATCTCGGCAACCTCAGCCAGATCCACGCCATGTTCACCGACGAGGAGCCGCCGGAGAAGCTGATGCGACTGATGTCCCAACACCAGATCGCCTGCCACATCTGCTAACCCCTCTTCGCTCAGGCATCAGGCCGCCCACCGGCGGCCGCTTCTAATTACCCTCGTCTTCTGATCCCTCTGTATCACCCGCTCTTCTGTCCCTGTTTCTCCTTTCAAGGCGCGACTATTTCGTGCGTGGCCCCTGCTTGCGGGCATTTCGTCACCGGCTGGCAGCATTTTTAGCATTGTCGGAACAATCGCGATCACATTTCCTCCATAAAATGTTCGTTTATCATTTTTTCATGTTCTAATATGAGCGAAATCAAACATTGCTGTCATAGCAAACCCAAAATAAGAAAGTAGGTGAACATGAGCGAACATTATGATCTGGTCGTCGTCGGCGGCGGCATCAACGGGGTCGGCATTGCGGCGGATGCGGCGGGGCGGGGGCTGAAGGTGGCGTTGTTCGAAGCGCAGGATCTCGCCTCGGCCACCTCTTCCAACTCCAGCAAGCTGATCCACGGCGGCCTGCGCTACCTCGAGCATTACGAATTCCGGCTGGTGAAAGAGGCGCTGGCGGAGCGGGAGGTGCTGCTCGGCATGGCGCCGCACATCGCCCGTCCCATGCGTTTTCGCCTGCCCCATCGCCCGCACCTGCGCCCGGCCTGGATGATCCGCGCCGGCCTCTTCCTCTATGACAACCTGGCCAAGCGCGACAAGCTCAAGGGCAGCTGCGGCGTGCGCTTCCTGCCGCAAGATGGCCTGAAAAACGGCATCAACAAGGGCTTCGAGTATTCGGACGCCTGGGTGGATGACGCCCGTCTGGTGGTGCTCAACGCCATGCTGGCCCGGGACAAGGGCGCACTGGTGGAGACCCGTACCCGCTGCGTCAAGGCGGTGCGCGGCTCCAAACACTGGACCCTGACCCTGGAGCGAGCGGGCGGCGAGCAGTTCAACGTCACCTGCCGTGGCCTAGTCAACGCAGCCGGCCCCTGGGTCAAGACCTTCTATGACGAGAGCCTGCACGAGAAATCCCCGCGCGGCATTCGCCTCATCAAGGGCAGCCACATAATCGTGCCGCGCATCCATGAGCGCGAAGAGGCCTATATCCTGCAAAACGAGGACAATCGCATCGTCTTCGTCATCCCCTATCAGCAGGACTATTCCCTCATCGGCACCACGGACGTGGAGCACAAGGGGGATCCGCGCGACGCGAAGATCAGCAGCGCCGAGATTGAGTACCTGTGCCAGGTGGTCAACGCCCACTTCACCCGCCAGATTGCCCCCAAAGATGTCATCTGGACCTACGCCGGGGTGCGCCCGCTCTGTGATGACGAGTCAGACTCCCCCCAGGCGGTGACCCGCGACTACACCCTGGAGCTCAGTGGCGAGTCCGATGGCGCGCCGCTGCTGTCGGTGTTTGGCGGCAAGCTCACCACCTATCGCAAGCTGGCCCAGGCCGCCTGCAACAAGCTCAAGCCCTGGTTCGGCCAGATGGGGGAGGATTGGACCGCCACCACCCGCTTGCCCGGTGGCGAGTTCGACTGCACCACGAGCGAGCTGGCCCGCGCCTACCTGCTGGAATTCGACTGGCTGGATGAGCGCGCCGCGCGCCGCATCGCCGAGGCTTACGGCAGCCATGCCCGTCTCTGGCTGCACGAGGATCGCGGCCAGCACTTTGGCGCCGGCTTGTATGAATCGGAAGTGCGCTATCTCATCAACCGGGAGTGGGCTCACTCACTGGAAGACATCCTGTGGCGCCGCAGCAAGCTGGGGCTGCGCCTGTCCGAGGCTGAGCAGCAACAGCTGCAGGCCTGGCTCAGCGAACATCATCACGCCCTGCCCAAGGCGAGCTGACAAACCCGGCGGGCGGCTCTGGCCGCCCGCCGTAAAACTGCAATAAACCTCTGCTATAACAACGACCTACATCCAATAAACAATAACAAAGAGCACACTTCATGAAAAAAATCCCTCTCTCCCTGATTGCCATCGGCCTCGGGGCCGCCCTCGCATTGCCGGCCCTGGCGGCCGACGAGGGCAAGGTGGTCATCGCCCACCGCGGTGCCTCCGGTTACCTGCCCGAGCACACCCTGGAATCCAAGGCGCTGGCCTATGGCATGGGGGCCGACTATCTGGAGCAGGATCTGGTGATGACCAAGGATGACCAGCTGGTGGTGATGCACGATCACTTCCTGGATGGCATCACGGACGTGGCCGAGCGCTTCCCGGGCCGGGCCCGCGCCGATGGTCGTTACTATGTGGTGGATTTCACCCTGGATGAGGTGCGCTCATTGCGCATGACGGAGCCGTTCCAACTGGTGGATGGCAAGCAGGTGCCCGTCTACCCGGCGCGCTTCCCGCTCTGGCAGTCGAGCTTCAAGATCCACACCTTCCAGGAGGAGATAGAGATGATCCAGGGGCTCAATAAGAGCACAGGCCACAACATCGGCATCTACCCGGAGATCAAGGCGCCCTGGCTGTTCCGCCATGAAGGCAAGGACATCTCCAAGGCGGTGCTGACGGTATTGAAGCAGTACGGCTACACCAATAAAGAGAGCAAGATCTACCTGCAGAGCTTCGATGCGGATGAGCTCAAGCGCATCGACGGCGAGCTGATGCCGGCCCTCGGCATGGATCTCAAACTGGTGCAGCTGATGGCCGAGACCGATTGGAACGAGACCATGGTCTACGACGCCAAGGGCAAGGCGACCCCCTATGACTACGACTGGATGTTCAAGCCGGGCGCCATGAAAACCATCGCCACCTACGCCGATGGCATAGGCCCCTGGAAACCGATGATCGTCACCGAGCCGGGCACCCCCGGCAAGCCGGTCATCACCGGCATGGTGAAGGAGGCGCACGCCGCCGGTCTGAAGGTGCATCCTTATACCTTCCGCCAGGATGAGGGTCAGATCCCGGCCTATGCCAAGGACTTCAACGACTTGCTCAACATCTTCCTCTATCAGGCGGACGTGGACGGGGTGTTCAGCGACTTCCCGGACAAGGCGGTGGCCGTCATCAAGGCGCACAACAACGGATAAATAGAAGAAGAGAGTACGGGAACGCAAGCGGGGCCAGGTGCCCCGCTTTTTTATGGCCGGGATAGGGGTAGGGGAGATCGAAGCCGATTCATTCACTATCATGCGTGTAAATTTATATTTACGATATTTTGTTCTTTGGTGACGGTCAGTACCCGATTTTATGGCTATTTAGGTCAGCGTGGTGGTCGTTTATTCACCTGTCGAGCCATTTTACCGCTGGTTTCACTTGATTGTTTGTTTTTCCTTGGTAAGGTGGGGGCGGTTGCGTAACAAAGTGATGACTTGTGTAAACATAAAAATACAGTCGCGCTTTTGGCTTGATACAGTAGAGAGAATGAGAAAATGCAAAGAGATCCCCTGAACAACATCCATATCCAGTCCGAACAAGTGATGATCACGCCTGCCCAGCTCAAGGAGAAGTTACCCATCTCCGATCGGGCGCTGGCATTCGTGCAAGGGGCCCGCAACACCATAGCCGACATCATCCATCGTCGCGATCACCGCCTGCTGGTGATCTGTGGACCCTGCTCCATCCACGACATGGACGCCGCCAAAGAGTACGCAACCAGACTCAAAGCGCTGCATGATGCCTATCAGGATTCTCTCTACATTGTCATGCGGGTCTACTTTGAGAAGCCACGCACCACGGTCGGCTGGAAAGGCTTTATCAACGATCCGAACCTCGACGGTACCTTCGATGTGGAGCTGGGGCTGCACCGCGCCCGCGAGCTGCTGTGCTGGCTCGCTGAGCTGGAGTTGCCGCTGGCGACCGAGGCGCTGGATCCCATCAGCCCCCAATACCTGGCGGAGCTGTTCTCCTGGTCGGCCATCGGCGCCCGCACCACGGAGTCCCAGACCCATCGTGAGATGGCGTCCGGCCTCTCCATGCCGGTGGGCTTCAAGAACGGCACAGATGGCAACCTCGGCACCGCCATCAATGCGCTGCAGGCGGCTTCCAGCCCCCATGCCTTCATGGGCATCAACCAGCAGGGTCAGGTCGCCTTGCTTCAGACCCAGGGCAACCCGGATGGCCACGTGATCCTGCGCGGCGGCAAGCACCCGAACTACGACTCGGTCAATGTGTCCCTGGCGGAAGAGGCGCTGGAAAAAGCTGGCCTGCTGCCAGGCCTGGTGGTGGATTGCAGCCACGGCAACTCCAGCAAGGATCACCGATTGCAACCCAAGGTAGCGGACAACGTCATCCACCAGATCCAGGAGGGTAACCGCTCCATTATCGGGGTGATGCTCGAATCCAACCTGCTGGAGGGCAACCAGTCCAGCGAGCAGCCCAAGGAGCAGATGCGCTACGGCGTCTCCATCACGGATGCCTGCATCGACTGGGATACCACCGCCGATCTGCTGGCTCGCTGCCATCGTCAGCTGGCCGCCCCCCTCAAGGGCAGAACCGCGCCTTAAGCCGTGGTATCTTGTCATCACTGACTTGGGAGCAGAGCGCCACGGCCAGCGGTCGTGGCGCTCTGCGACATCTGTTGCAATCGATTGAATCACAGGGCGCGGCCAGGGGCGGCGCCAACAAGGACTGGATATGGCCGAAGAGTTGAATGCCCTCAGGGACAAGATAGACGCGGTGGACAAGCAGCTGATCGATCTGCTGGCCGCCCGTCTGGCCCTGGTGGGGGAAGTGGGTGAGGTGAAGAGCCGCCATGGCCTGCCCATCTATGCACCGGATCGGGAGGCGAGCATGCTGGCCCGCCGCCGTGCCGAGGCCGAGACCCTGGGGGTGCCCGGGGATCTCATCGAGGATGTGCTGCGCCGTGTGATGCGCGAATCCTATATCCTGGAATCCGCCAGTGACAAGGAGCATCACTTCAAGTGCATGAATCCGGCCCTCGGCAAGGTGGTGATCATCGGCGGGCAGGGCCAGCTCGGTCGCCTGTTCGGCCAGTTGTTCAGCCTGTCGGGCTACCGGGTCGAGAGCCTGGAGCAGGCCGACTGGCCGCGCGCGGGCGAGATCCTGAGCGGCGCCGGCATGGTGATGGTGGCGGTGCCCATCGACGTGACCTGCGACATCATAGACAGGCTGGGCAACTTGCCGGCGGACTGCCTGTTGGTGGATGTCACCAGCGTCAAGGCCGACCCCCTTGCCCATATGCTGGCGGTACATAAGGGGCCGGTACTGGGGCTGCACCCCATGTTCGGGCCGGACGTCGGGAGCCTCGCCAAGCAGGTGATCGTCTGCTGTCAGGGGCGCGAACCCGCCGCCAGCCAGTGGCTGCTGGATCAGATGACCATCTGGGGTGCCCGCTTGCAGCAGGTGGAAGCCAAGGCCCACGACGAGGCCATGACCTTTATCCAGGCGCTGCGCCACTTCGCGACCTTCGCCTACGGCTGGCACCTCTCCCGGGAGCAGGCCAATCTGGACCGGCTACTCAACCTGAGCTCCCCCATCTACCGGCTGGAGATCGCCATGGTGGGGCGGCTGTTTGCCCAGGATCCGCACCTCTACGCCGACATCATATTGTCGTCGCCGCAGAACCTCGCCATGATCCGCCGCTACTACCAGAACTTCGGCGAGGCGCTGGGGCTCCTGGAGCGGGGCGATCGGGGGGGCTTCATCGATGCCTTCTCCCAGGTCTCCGGCTTCTTCGGCGAGCGGGCGGACGAGTTCCTGCGCGAGAGCCGCATGCTGCTGGCCCAGGCCAACGATCGCCGACACCACGGCTGAGGCCAATTTGCATCCATACAAAAGGGGCCATCAGGCCCCTTTTTCGTGCTTGTCATGCTGCAAACATACGATTTGGTAACGAGATACGATGGATAAATCGTGCCAAGGCAGCGTTTTATATCATCAATATGATGAGAAATACCCCGATAATAGGGATGTCGACCCGCCTCCCATCACTCGGCGGACGGCAGCCGCAGATCCGCACCCTCCCAGCCAAGGGGCAGGGTCAGCAGCTGATCGATGAGCTCACGGCGATCGGATTTCTCCAGATAGGCGAGGTAGAGCGGCCGGCTCAGGGCCTGGCCTCCCTCCACCAGGTGCAGTTTTCCCTGCTCCAGGAAGGGACTCACCATCCGCCTGGGCAGATAGGCGGCGCCGCCATTGGCCAGCACGAACTGCAGCGCCATGCTGGCGGAGCTCGAGTGCAGCACAGGGGTCTTCTGCAGGCTCTGCAAGCGGCTGGATTGGGGCTCGAAGCTGGTGCCCCAGTCCAGGTGAATGTGGGGCATCTGCATCAGGCTGTCGGCGTTGGCGTTGCCGTCCCGGCTCACCAGTTCGAACACCAGCTCGCCGATGGGGTGCAGGGCTATCTCGTCGATCTTGGTCGGCTCAGAGAGCAGGGCCAGGTCGAGGGAGCGCTCCAGCAATTGGCGGCACAGGTGCTCGCGCGACGCGGTTTCGAGCCGCACCGCGAGGCCAGGGGCCAGGGCATAGACGTGATTGAGCCAGTCGTTGAAATCGAGCTCCCAGAACACGGGTGGGGCACCGATGGCGAGCTGCTGGCTGAAACCGGGGGAGAGGGCCACGTCCTGTTTGGCGCGGCCTAGCGTATGCAAGATGGCGTCTGCGTAGGGCAGCAGACGCTCACCGGAGGCGGTCAGGCGGATGTTGTTGCGATGACGGGCAAACAGACTGACCCCGAGTTGCTGTTCCAGCTGGCGGATCCGGAAACTCACCGCCGACTGGGTCAGGTAGAGATTCTCGGCAGCCCGGCCAAAGTGCCGGGTCTTGCTGACCTCGATAAAGGTCCGCAGCAGTTCGGTATCCATTAATCCAGGGACTCGTCGCTACCGCCGCCGCCGCCACTGCTCTCGAAGCCGCCACCCGCATCTTCGTTGGCGCCACCGGCGACCGTGCACAGACGATGCACCCGCTTGGGACCGATCACCTTCAGGTATTTGAACCACACCTTGGCGTGGGGGTTGCTGCCAGCGGCGCCGGACTTCACCTGTTCGATGAAGGCGCTCTCGACCTCATCGCGGGGAGCCTGGTTGCCCTGGTAGAGCGCCAGCATGACGGTGCCGTATTTCTCCAGACTGTCCGCTTCGGCCACAGTGAATTCACCGCTGCGACGCAGACCACGGGGGAAATGTTTGAAGTCATTGAAACGCTTGTCTGATTCGAAGCTCATAGTGCTCTTGTTCTGGTTAGTTTGACCTTTGCGGGCAAGTATCATCAGGCCGTCGCAGAGTGCAAAATCAATTTTCTTACTATGTTAATAAATATCTTTCATCGAACAGGGTTTGTCCCATCCCAATCCCGGATTTTGCGGTCGCTACCACAAAAAAGCCTGAAAAATGGTGGAGTTATGTCAGCTTCTGTAAAGGAAACGCCGGTGAGGACGCGACAAAAACCCAAAAATAAAGCGCCATATGGCGCTTTATTTTGTTACTTATGAACCGGCTGAACCTGAGCTGCGGTTCGTCACTCGATCATGGCTGGCTGAGCCAGATTGTCTGCACGCCACAGACGGTAGCGCACTTCATACTCCTGCGGCACATAAATGACGAACGGCAGCTTGGAGTTGTAGTTCACGAAGAAGCCCTGACCGTAGATCTGGATGAAGGTCTCTTTCTTCTGGCTGTCCGGGCAAGCCATCAGGGTGCTGACGGGACCGGAGACCTGGCCCAGGGTCAGGTAGTTGTAGCCCCAGCCCTTGACGCTGTGCTGTTCCAGGTTGCCGGCGAAGCGCGGCAGATTGCAGTCGACCAGCATCTTCTTGCCGACCTGCAGCTCGACCATCATGTCCGCTTCGTTCTGGACTTCTGGCAGACGGATCACGACACGTTCCTGATTCACCTCGGCGGCAGGGAACATGCTGATATCAAATTTTTTCGGCTCGGCGGCGAAGGCATGGCCACCCAATAACAAGGCGCCCAGCAGGCTAAAACGCAATACGGTTTTCATCTGTACCTCTTGGGGTTGGTTCAACGCCGCTAGACTAACCGCTCTGCCGGTTTCATGCCAGCGCTCCGGCGTGCAAAACCGGCCTGAACCGGCACACAATGACGTAATTTGATGCTTTTTTGACGGCTTGCCTCACAAATGGACGCATTCATCGCCAATCAGGTTGGGGCCGGACCCACCAGATCCGGCCCTGGATCCTCAGCGAACCAGCAAGACTTGCTTGGCCCAGGCGCTGGGGGCCCGCAGGCCGACCGAACCGCTGGTGATGTCGAGGTAGGCCACCGTCTTGCCCGCCGGGAAGGGGGTAGAGGACCAGAGATAGACGTAGCCGTCGTTCACTTCCTTGCCGTCACCCGCCATGGCGCGGGGGAAGATGGTCTCGTTCAGTGCCGGCTTGTAGCAGGCGGATTCCAGGATGCTGGTGAGCTCCTTGATGGTGGGCAGGCGCCAGTCGGTGTGACCGCCGAAACCATGGAGGGCGTGATTGGATTCGGTGCGGATCCGCTCGGCGGTCAGCAGCGCCTGCTGCCAGTAGAGACGGGTGGGCTCGCCGCGGCAGCTGTCATTCTGCCAGGTTTGCCCCAGCTGGCAGCGCATCCAGGTGAGGCCGGATGCTCGGTCGGTGACCGTGCCGTTGCCATGATCGAGGAAGCGGGAACTGGGGCTGGTTCTGGGCATGTTGTCATCGCAGATGGCGATAGCCAGTGCCAGCGGGCTGCACAGGCAGAGCAGCAGGGTCAGGAGAAACTTGTTCATCGGGTTACCTCGGCCACCAGGCGCAGTTGCAGAGCATTGGTGTCGTCAGGGGTTTGTACGGGGGTCGGGTAATCGGTGCCGGCATCGTCACCCCAGAAGAGTGGGGCTATAACGCTGAGCGGTGCGCTCTCGAGGCGACGGGACGGGGTCAGGGTCTGACTCCAGTAATAGCCATCGAAGCCATTGAACCCGGTTCCCAGATCGGGGAAGTAGCGCACATCCAGGGTCGCTATCTGGCCATCCTGCTGACTGAGGGAGCCAAAATGCTGCAGGCTCATCAGCTCCTGGGCATGGGGCAGGCGCCAATTCTGGATGCCGCACAGCTGCTGGCTGTTGAGCCACTGGCGGTATTGCTCGGTGGTGCAGATGGCCTCGCCGTTCGGGCAGGCGTAGTCCAGCTCATCCTGCAAGGGATGGTAGTTGCCAAACTCCCAGGCGAAGGCCCGGTGCAGATCCCGCGGGCTGTCCGGGTCATCCAGCTTCTTCTCCCAGATAAGACCCGTGTTGAGATCCTCCACGCAATCCCACTGAGTGGCGCTGTCTGGCAGCGGCTGCCCCTGGTTGTCGAGCTTGCGATAACGCAGGGGGGACTGCTTGAGGCTGGCATCCTGACCAGGATGATCGGCAGGCTCGCTGGTCAGCAGATAGTCCACCCCGTCGCTGTAGGTGGTGACGCCACTGGCGGTGATCAGGGCCCTTGGCTGTTGCTGCTTCAGCACGGCGGCGAACCTGGGCTGCAGGCTCAGCAGCTCTGGGCTGTTGGCAAAATGCTGACCGAGTTCGGGCAACAGGGTGACCAGCCCCAGCCAGATCTGGCGTTGGCGCTCACTGGCTGACATCCCCGGCAGGGTGCCGGCATCCTTGAGGGCGGCCAGGGCCAGCTCGGCGAGGGCCTGGTTGAAGGCGGTCAGCTGAGCGAGGGCGGCGAGATCCTGGCCCGGCTGCAGCGGGGCCAGATCCGCCAGTACCTTGGCCAGGGCCTGGGCCGGCGGTACCCCTTCTCCGATGCGGGTCTGCAGCAGGGTGCTCAGGGGGGTGGGGGTGAGATGTTGTCCATCCAGGCGTGCCGCCGGATGAGTCAGGGTCAGGGCCGCCAGATCCGCTGGGATGAACAGCAAGGGGCTGGTCAGCAAGGTGGGGGAGGTGCCACTCAGCTGGCGGGCACCGGCGGTGCCACTGACTGCGGGCTCACCGGCGTCGCAGCTGTCGTTCTGGTTGAGGTTGACGCACAGGGTGCCGGTCTGGGGCAGCTCAACCGTCAGGCGATAATCCGGCGCGGCGAGGGGCGCCTCGTCTGTGCTGCCACCGCCGCAGGCGGTGAGCAGGGGGGCCAGCAAGCAGGCCAGCGGGGTCATTCTCATCTTCATTTATTGTCCTTGGAGGGGCCTTGGCCCCTCACTGTTTTTTAGTCATGAATAGTGTCGAGGAGCGTCTTAGCCGCGACGAGTGACACGGCGCCAGAGGGCCAGCGGCAGCAGCCAGAGCAGGTTGAGGGCGCCGCCCCCGCTGCTGTCCGAGACGTTGAAGTGGATGATGCCGTCATCCACTACGCCAATGGGCTCGCCGCACAGGGCGCCGATGCGCTGGCTGATGCTCCAGCCATTGAGGCGTCCCTGCTTGCCGGGGGTGTTGTCTACTACTTCCAGGGTCCATTGACCGGCCAGCGGCTCACCGATGAGCTGACTCAGGGGCTGCACGGATTGCAGCTCGGTCGGGAAGACCCCCTTGAGCCGTGGTAGCGGGCTGTATCCCTTGTCCCAGATCTGGACCCGGGTGCCGGAGGGGGAGTTGAGCCAGATCTCCAGCTCGTCCAGGGCCTCGTGTTGCAAGTCCAGGCTCAGTTGCAGCTCGCCGCTCACCCGGGCGTCGTTCTGCGCCAGCACCAGGCTGGTCTGACTCAACCCTTTCTCCTCCGTGCTCTGGGCATCCTTGAGGGTCAGGGCCAGGCCGTTGGCCCGGCTGATGAGCGGAGTGCCGATGGGCAGGCTCAGTGACTGCTGCCACTGGCGCTCACTCGGGCTGGCGCCGGTCAGGGTCAGGTTGACGGGCACGGCCGCCACATCGCCACAGGCGAGGGGGCTCTGGGCCAGCAGTCGCAAGGTGGTGCTCATGCTGGCGCCGGCCTCCAGGGTGCTGGCCTGCCACTGATAGGGATCGGCTTGCAGCCCGCTCGGCAGGGTCAGGGCCAGGTTGTGCAGGGTCACAGGGCTGCTGCCCGGGTTGCTTAAGGTGAGCACCACGGACTGGCGTTGACCCAGTTCGATGGCGCTGCCATCGGCCAGGGCCAGGTTGACCGGGGCCTGCAGCAGACCGTGCTGGCGGAACGCCTGCTCCAGATGACGGCCATAGTGGCGCGCCGGGTAGAGCCGCTCGGCGGTTTCCACCGTGAGGCGGGCCAGCTGCGGCATCCTGATGGCCGGGCCCAGGCCGAAGTGGGACTCGATGATCAGGCGATCGAACTCGTCTCTCGCCACCTCGCCATACTCGGCGACCGAGGCCAGCAGGGCCTGGAACAGAGGCGTGCCCCACAGCTGATCGCCGTTGCTGCCGTTAACGGTCCTGTGGGCCGGGTAGTTGTAGTCCGGGTGGTAGCGGGCGCGCATATCGTCCAGCTGACGCGGGGCGCGGTCGGTGAAGCGGGCATCCCAGTTAAATACCAGCGCCGGTTCGAAGTTGCGACCCGCCTCGCTGCGCTGACGGTGGCTGGCGGCCAGATAGTCGCTGAAACCCTCGCCGATGGCGCCCCAGTCCGCCTCGTCACCGAGATCCGGCACTATGTGGTGTTGGACCGCGTGGCCGAATTCGTGCCAGATGACCATGGGATCCTCGGCATCGGGCACGCCGCTACGCCCCAGCTCCAATCTGCGCTCGAACGGGTCGTAGAGAGAGTTGTCCTGATAGCCCGCATCCGTGTCGATGTCGAGGGCGCCGGGGATCAGGGTGGCAAAGCCGAGCGCCTTGAGGTGACGCTGGGCCAAGTCCAGATGGTAATAGGCATTGATGTCGGCAAAGCCGAGATCGTCCCGGGTCAGGCGAAATGCCTGTTGGTTGTCGGCGCTGTAGGGAGCCGTGATGGGCTCCATGGCATCGACCACCCGGGCGTTGGGGCCGCTCAGCACATAGTCGCTGCCTTGCAGGGTGACCGGCAGGGCCACCTTGTCCTGATAGGCCGCATCGGCCAGCACCAGGGATTCGTGCCAGACCAGGCTGGCATCCTGCAGCTGGGTGCGGGGATCCGGGTCAAACACCCGCGCCTGGACGGTGACGTCCCCCACATCCGGGGTGAAGGGCGCCGCCGTGGTGGCGGAGTCCATCCAGCGGCCGAGCTCCTGGCTGCCGTCACAGCTGGCGAACAGCTGCTGATAGGCGGCCTTGGCGTTGCCATCCTTGTGCTCGCGCACCCGCTGGCGCAGGGCCGGCACCAGGGTTTCTCCATCGCGCCAATACCAGGCCTCGACCGGGCCGAGGGGATCTATCTGGGCGCCCGCATCCCGCAGGCTGGTAAGCAAAGGATCCAGGCTGGAACTGGCATCGCAACCGGGCGCCGTGCTCTGCAGCGGGCGCAGGTTGTGATAGAGGCGCCAGGGTTTGCCGGCCGCATCGATACTGACCGCGGCCTGGGTGGTCGCCACCGGCAGGCCGTTCACCAGCTGATGAAAGCTGTAGTGATGGCCGAGCAGGCTGGCCCTGTCGTAGTCGGGGGCGAGCGTCACTCCTAGGCGGCTCTCGAGCCAGGCTTGCGGCGTGGTAGAGAGCTGCGCCTCATCGACATAGATGAGCTCGGCCGCGACCAGGGGCTGGGCCAGCAGGGTCGCCGCCAGCCAGAGGGCCAGGGAAGAGGGTTTCATAGGTGACTCCAAAGCAGAAAAGGTGAGGACTGGCATCAGTGGCTGACTCCGGCCAGGGTGAGCAGGAAGGCATACTCCTGGGCTGCGCGCTGCTGCGCCGTGCGAGGGATTGCCAGATGGCCGCCATCGAGCTCGGTCCTCAGCAGATAGGGACCTTGCCCCGTGCTGTGGGCACGCAGGCGAGCGAGCCACTTGAGGGGCTCCCAGTAGGGGACCTGACTGTCGTGCAGCCCTGCGGTTACATAAAGTGGCGGGTAGTGGGCCGAATGCAGATTGTCATAGGGGCTTAGCCGGCGCATGGCAGCGTAATCTGCTGTCACGGCGGGATTACCCCACTCCGCATACTCCTGTCGGGTGAGCGGCAACTCGGGGTCGTTCATGGTGCCGAGCAGGTCGACGAAGGGCACCTGCAACACGGCGCCGGCGAAGCGGCCCGGTGCCTGGTTGAGGGCCGCCGCCACCAGCAGGCCACCGGCGCTGCCCCCCATGGCGAACAGCCGAGCAGGGTCTATGGCAGGATCCAGTGCCAGGCTCTGTGCCACCGCCAGGAAGTCATCCACGCTATGCTGCTTCTGCTGGCCGCGGCCATCTTTGTACCAAGACTCCCCAAGCAGGCCGCCGCCGCGCACATGGGCGATGGCGTAGACGAAGCCGCGATCCAGCAGGCTCAGCACCTGGGGCTGATAGTAGGGGCGCATGGGGGTGCCGTAGGCGCCATAGCCGTAGAGCAGCAGCGCCTTGGGCGCAGCGATGTCTTTGCGCCACACCAGGGAGACGGGCACCCTGACCCCGTCCTTGCCCACCACCCAGCGTCGCTCGCTCTGGTAGAGGGAGTCCTCGGCCGGTTTGTCCGCGGCCTGCCACTGGCCGGTGGCCAAGTTCAGCCAGCGCTGGTGCGGGGCTTCGGCCATGCCCTGGCGGCGGATCAGTACCCGCGCGCTGTCCGGATCCTGGCTGCCCTGGATCCAGGCCGTGCCGGCCCCCTCGGTCAATGGCAGGCTGTGAGTCAGCTTGCCGTCGGCACCGAGCACATCGAGCCAGTCATCCCCCTCCTTGCGGTATTGCAGCACAGTGTGATCCCGAAACAGGCGCCACTTCTCCAGGCTGCGATCCTGCCCGGACCAGAGCAGTTGCCAGGGTTGGCTGGCCACTTCCGCCAGGCTGGTCGCCTGATAGAGGCCAAGCTCCCCGTCCCGGTTGCTCTTGATGAGCACCCGATCCCCCTGGGTATCCAGGTAGTACTCGAGCCCGGGCTGGCGCGCCTTGACGAGGGCCGCCTTGCCATCGTCCAGCAGGTATTGCTCCGAGCCGTTGTGGTTGTTGCTCTGCAAGATGAGATGACGCTTATCCGTGGTGCGATAGAGGCTGAGCAGCCAGGCGGGATCACGCTCCTGATGCACCAGCACCTCTTTACCGTCTTGCCAGGCCCACAGCTGCCAGGGGCGCAGGGTATTGCGCTCGTTGGCGATGGTGTAGAGGGTCTTGCCATCCAGGCTCCAGAGCAGATCGCTGGCCCTGTGGGGCAGGATGGCCAGGGTCTCGCCACTTTCCAGATCCAGCAGGCTGATGCGGTAGTCCCGATCGCCACGACTGTCTTCGGCCAGGGCTAGCCAGCGCCCGTTCGGGTGCAGGGACCAGGCGGCGAGCTCGTAGTAGCCGTCGGCGGGCTGGCGCGGCGCCAACCGTTGGCGGGGCTCGGCCTGCTCATCGCCGCGCTGCCACAGGCTGCCATCGGCGCTCATGCGCCACTGGCTGCCGGCCTCGCTTAGCCACTCGACGGGCATGGGCTCGCCCCGTTCCCTGGCCTGCCATTCGGCTTGCAGGGTTTTTTCGAGCGGTTTCTGGCCAGCGAGTTGCTGCTCGGTCCAGCGGTTCTGCTCGCGCAGCAGGGTCAGCAGCTCGGGGGAGCTGCGGCTGTCATCGCGCCAGCCGCCGTAAGGGTCGACTCTGGCTATCTCGCCCTTCATCAGCAAGGGGCGCTCCGGGATAAGGGGCGCCGCTGCTTGAGGTGCCGCATGGGCCGGCGCCGGGGTGGCCAGCAGGCTGGCCAGGATCAGCAGTGTCTGCATCAGATCCCCACGAAGGTGTAGCGCAGGCTGGCACTCAGGGTGCGACCGCTCTGGGTGAAGAGTCCGGCGTCGGTACCGGCTTCCAGCCCGGCCACATCCTGATAGCGGGTGTAGCGGGTGTCGAACAGGTTATCGAGCTTGAAATTGACCTTGAGGGCATCGGTGAGCAGCCAATCGGCGGTCACGCCTAAGCTGAACCAGCCGGCGCTCTTGAGGCAGTCGCCCTGACTGCCGGTCAGGCTGTTGCCGCAGGTGGGGACCCTGTCCATGGCCGCGGCGTAATCCGCCTGCAGCCCCAGGCTCCAGTCGTTGGCCTGGTAGGTCAATCGGGTGTTGCCCTCGAGCGGCGTCAGGGTGCGCAGGGCTTCGCCCTGGCTGTCTTGCCCGTCGACCCAGCCGAGCTTGGTGGCGAGTTCCCATTCCTGGGTCAACCAGTAGCTGGCGGCCACTTCGGCGCCCCAGGTCTCGGCCTTGGCCACGTTGCGGTACTGGCGCAGGATGACGCCGTCTCGCAGGCGCAGGCCCACCTCGCGCCAGTCGATGAAGTTGTAGTAGCGGTTGTAGAACAGGGCCGGCTTGATGCTCCAGTTCTCTCCCTCGCCACTCAGACCCCACTCGAAGCTGTGGCTGGTCTCTTCCTGCAGCTCGGTATTGGCGATGATCTCGAACGGCGGCAGGGCGAAGTAGTGGGGTATGTTGCCGTACACCTTGTCATAGGAGGGGGCGCGGAAGCCGTTGGCGTAGCTCAGCCAGCTGCGCCACTCCTCGTTGAAGCGGTAACTGGCGGCCAGGCTCGGGGAGATGTGCCAGCTGTGGTTCTCGCCGTTGCTGCCATCGAGCGGCTGCAGCCACTGGTGATCCATGCGCAGGGTAGGGGTGAACTGCCACTGGCCCAGGCTCGCCATGTCGCTCAGCCAAACCCCGGCCCGGTCGGTGCGGGCACGGCTGAAGGGGGCGGATTGCTGGGGCTGGGGCACGCCGGCCTCCAGGCTCAGCTTGTCCACCGGCCGCTCGTGGGTGGTGCGCTCCAGCTCCATGCCGTAGCTCAGCTTGTGGCCGATATGGCCTGTGGTCAGGTCCCGGCGCACATCCAGCTCGGTGCCGATCCTGTCTTCGGTGAAGGTGGAGAGCTCCCGCTCGCTGCGATAGCGGGGGTAGCCGCTCAGCAGATCGTTTTGCAGCAGGCTGCGCTTGTTGGCCGTGTTCTTGGAGTGGTTGCCGTAGGCACTCCAGGTGAAGCTGTCCGCCAGCAGGCTGCCGAGATCGCTCCCTTCCCAGCTGAGCTTGCCGCCTTGGGTCTTCTGGGACGCGTCTTCCCGGTACTGGCGTACCTGCCACTTGCCGTCGGGCTGGGGCACTTCGCGCGGACCCTGATCCCGCTGGGCGTTGTCTTCGAAGTAGTCGAGTTCGAGGCGCAGCAGGTGGTGCGCGTTGAGGTCGAAGCGGGAGCTGGTAGAGGCGCTCAGGCCATCCAGATCCGCCGGGATGCGGCTTTCGTCATAGTTGGCGGTCTCGTGCCCCTGCCAGCCGGAGACCCGCAGCAGGTGCTCGGTATCCCATACCCGGGCGGCGCCGGTGGCGCTCAGCTTTTGCTTGTCGCTGCTGCCGTCCTGCAGCACCTTGCTGCTCAGATAGGCGTCCTGACCCTGCAGGTAGTCTTCCGGTTGCTTGGTGCTGATGACGATAGTGCCGCCGATGGCGTCCGAGCCATGGAGGGAGGAGCCGGCGCCCTTGGCGACCTCAATCTGTTTGACGTCGTCCAGATCGAAGCTGAAGCGGCCCACCTTGTCGTTGAGATCGTCGGCACCGAAGCCATCGCTGACCCGCACCCCGTCCTTGATGATCAGTACCCGGTTGCCGCCCATGCCGCGGATGATGATGTTCTGGGGCCGACCGGCGGAGCCGGTGACGGAGACGCCGGGCTCATTCTTGAACACGTCGGTGAGTTCGGTGGCGACCTGGCGATCCAAGTCTTCTTCGGTGATGACTGTGATGGAGCCCGACACGTCGGATAACTTCTGCTCTATACGCTGGCCCTTGACCACTATGGTCTCGCGCGCCTTGAGCTCGGGGTTCATCTCTGTTGAGTCGATCCTGGCAGGATCACTGGCGGCCAGAGCTGTACCGGACAGCAGCATGGGCCAGTAGTGCAGTAGTGTTTTCATTGTTGATAATGATTGTTATTTAAGCCTGAAGGGCGCGGATTATTGCAGATGAATCTTTTCGCAGCAACAATTGATAATCATTATCATTTTGTTTTTATGATCTTGATCAGACTGACTTTTTTGACTGATAACTCATTAACTGCCGGCATACGTTTGCAGTGTAATTTGTCAGTAGAGAGCTGGATGGGGCTGGTTGGCCGAGGGTAGAGGAAGGGCTGGAATGGGTCTTTCTGGCAATAAAAAGCCCGCCAGACGGCGGGCTGATTGGACTCGGTAGCGCCTGTTACGGCGCCCGATAGAAGCGGTTCAACTCGTTCATCACCTGGATCATGGCGCCCATGTCCGGGGTGCCGTGCTTGATGGGACGATAGGTCGCGCGATCCAGCAGCTCGAAGTCACCCTGTTTGTTGAAGTGGGTGATGGTGCTGTCCTGATAGATGGCGAAGTCGTTCTGATCCCCCGCCAGCAACCAGTTGCGCGGCGTCACATCGAACAGGCTGCGGCCAATGCTGTAGTCCCGCGGCGGGTTGCGTACCCCCAGCATGCCCTTCATCAGGGTCGGCACCAGATCCAGATGGCTGCTGGCCTGATCCTGCGGCTTGCTCTCGATACCGGGCCAGGACAGTACCAGCGGCACCTGCACCTGATAGGGGGAGTAGTTGCTGCCATAGCCCCAACTGTTGCTCTGAGTCTCGTTGAACTCCTGGCCGTGGTTGGAGGTGATGACGACTATGGTCTGCTCGCTCAGGCCCTGCTGCTGCAACTGGGTCAGCATCTGCTCCAGCAACTGATCCGTGTAGAACACCGCGTTCTTGTAGCGGTTCTCGAGCTTTTGCAGGTTCTCTGGCCGGTAGGCGGTAGCCGGGTTGAACCTGGTCAGCTCGGGCTGGAAGGGGCCCTGCACATTGGCCGGCACCTCGTAGTCGCCCGGGCTCGACAGATAGACCAGGGAGAACCAGGGCCTGTCCGGTGAGCGCTTGCCGAGCCACTGCTGCCAGTCGCTGATGAGGCGGGAGTCATCGGTCTGCTGGGAGACGAACACCTGCTTGCGCAGGCCGGCGAGCAGGCTTTGCTGGTATTGCTGGGCATCTTCCAGCGCACCGAACAGGCCGAATTGATAGTCCTGGCGCAGCATCTCGTCGAACAGCACTGGGGGGCGCTTGTCGGTACGGATGTCGTCATAGTAGTGCCCCGGCAGCCCGTAGAAGAGGCTGAACATCCCCATCGCATCGTCATTGCCGCCGCTCATGTGCTGGCGGAAATTGAGATGGCCGTCAGCGTAACGCTGCAGGTTGGGCATGTTGATGTTGTTGAGCATGTCGGCCCGCAGGGAGTCCACCACCACCACCAGCAGGTTCTTGTGCTCTGTGGGGGCGCTCACGCTGAGCGGGCGCAGCGGATAGAGCAGGCGGTGTTCGCTGCTGCCCTGATCCTCGGCCTTCTTCTCATACTGCTCCAGATCCAGCCAGCCGTGCTTGGCCAGGAAGCTGCGTGCCGTCATGGGATAGGAAAGCGGGAAGTTGGCGCGCTGCATGGTGATGGGCTGGTACAGGGTCGCATCGGCCCAGCTGTTGACCACATGGGTCAGGATGAAGCAGACCAGCAGGGCCAGCCCGACCTGGTTGCCGTACTGGCGGCGCTTGCGCTTGTTGATCTTGCGCCACACATAGGCCGACAGCAGCAGCTCCAGCAGGAAGATGGTGGGCACCGCCACGAAGATGATGCTCCAGATAGAGCCCTCTTCGGTCTGGGCCTGATCCAGCAGCAGCTGCCACACCTGACCGTTCAGGTGGAACTTGAACAGCTGGAACACCTGGGTATCGATGAGCAGCAGCACCAGCGCCAGGGTGGCTATGATGGCGGAGATGAAGCGCAGCGCCCGCTCTTTGGGCAGCACGAAGCTCAAGGGGAAGACGGTCAGCAGATAGGTGACGAAACTCAGGAACGAAAAATGACCTATCCAGCTGATGATGAGATAGGTCACGCCGAGCGTCGTCGATGGCCAGCTGATGGAGCCCAGGTAACGGGTCGCGATCAGCATGGCCAGAATGATATTGAAGAAGGAGAACCAATGCCCCCAGGTGATCAGGCGAGAGACATTATCACGATAGGGGTTGCCGGTTTCGACCATAGTGATCCATCTGCTTGAAAAATATCAAAGAATACGAAGAAACTCAGTGAGCATCGCGCCCATGATCGACCGAGGCGGTGAGAGCCTGAATGTACTTCTCGGTGATCGCCTGACGCTGGGCCGGAGCCATGCCATTGATGATATTGGTGGTCAGGTTGCCAAGCACCATCAGACTGAGATCCACCGGCGCCTTGTGTTTCTCCAGGGCGGTGATCAGGTCGTTCATCAGGGCGTCAAACTGTTCGTTATTGTACTTTGATACGATGGGCATAATCTTCAGTTCATCTCGGTTCAAAGCGCCTTATAATACTTCACCCTTTCGGCTAACACTATGGCTTTGTGACATGAGTCTCGATATCGACAAGATCATTCTTCACTCCCTGCGCCCTGGCAACGACGGTCAACCCCACGCCGACACCCGCAGCCAGACCCTGCCCGCAGACGAGGCGGTGCAAGGGCTGATGGCAGAACTGCATCGGATCTATAACGGCAAGGGTGGCAAGGGCTTTGGCTTCTTCGCCGACCCCGAAGCGGCCGTGGCCGAACTGGCCGACGGCGAAGAAGCCCCCAAGCAGCCGTCTCCTGCGTTTCGCATCGCCCTCGAACAGCTGCTCGGCGAGCAGGCCGAATTCGTCCCCTTCTCGGTGAACATGACCCAGCTGCTGGTCAAGAATCTGGTGGAGCACGCCCTGGACGAGCAGGGGGTGCTGCTGTTTGCCAAGTACAACTATGTCGGCGTCGATTATCTGTTGATTGCCCTGCTGGAGGGCAAGGAGAGCGTCACCGTCAGCGAGGCGCTGGAGCTGCGCCATATCCAGTATCTGGATATCGGCAAACTCAATCTGGTGGCCCGCATCGATCTGACCGAGTGGAAAACCCAGCCGGAATCCCGCCGTTATATCACCTTCAGCAAGGGGCGCGTCGGCCGCAAGCTGGGGGACTTCTTCATGGATTATCTGGGGGCCCGCGAGGGCATGGATGCCAAGATCCAGAATAAAGGCCTGCTGCAGGCGGTGGATGATTACTGCGATAGCCGTGAGCTCGACCCCGCCGAGCGCAATGACTACAAGAAGCAGGTCTTCAAATACTGCACCGAGCAGGCCAGCGCCGGCGAGGAAATTGAGATAAAGGAGCTCTCCGCTGAACTCTCTGCAAAAGAAGCGGGAGAGGGAGACCTCGATTTCTACAGCTTCATCGGCCAGAAATATGAGCTCGAAGAGCGCTTCCCGGCGGACAGATCCACCCTGCGCGGCCTGACCAAGTTTGTCGGCTCAGGTGGCGGTCTGACCCTGAGCTTTGAGCAGAAGCTGTTGAACAGCCGCATCTTTTACGATCCGCAAACCGATACCCTGACCATCCGCGGGGTACCGCCGAATCTCAAGGATCAGCTGCTGCGCCAGTCATAATGTGATCCAGGCTTCATTTTCCGCAAAAAGACACCACAGCCCGCTGTGGTGTCTTTTTATTTAAGGGGTTGGCGCGCTTCGAAATCGGCTCGGTATTTTGTTAACACATTAAACAAAATAATGGGTGTGAAAGGGTTTTCAATGAGGTGAAACCCCTTTCATTGGTGTAAATTTATTACCATTTGGTAATTAAATTTCCCGTTGGTGCCGAGAATTAGCGAATAAACCCCCTTTATTTCCGGAAATAAGAAAATGTTTTCAGAACTTTCTGGAAGAAAATACGTAATTGCATTTCAAAAATGCGATGCGTGTCATGTGAGGCATTGAGCGCTTGAGATAATATTCATCTGCACACAATGCTCTTACAGCGCGGAACTCATACAAGGAAAGGCTCATGAAAAAGAAATTGCTGTCATCCCTGATCGGTCTGGCTACTCTGGGCGTGGCTTGCTCAGCCACTGCTGCGATTGACGAAGGTCAACTGACTATCTGGATCAACGGTGACAAGGGCTACAACGGCCTGGCCGAAGTAGGCAAGAAGTTTGAAGCCGAGACCGGCATCAAGGTCACCGTCGCTCACCCGGATCAGGTTGAGGTGAAATTCCAGCAAGCCGCTGCTACCGGCAACGGTCCGGACATCTTCTTCTGGGCTCACGACCGTTACGGTGAGTGGGTCAAGGCCGGTCTGCTGGTGCCGGTGACGCCGAACGCGGCCACCAAGGCCAAGTTCGAACAGTTCGCCTGGGATGCCATGACAGTCGATGGCAAGACCTACGGCTACCCTGTTGCCGTCGAAGCCGTCAGCCTGATTTACAACAAGGATCTGTTGCCCAACCCGCCGAAGACCTTCGAAGAGATCGCCAAGATCGACGAAGATCTGAAGAAAAATGGCAAGCGCGCCATCATGTGGGCCTATGACACCCCCTACTTCAGCTACCCGCTGGTGGCTGCCAACGGTGGCTACGCCTTCAAGAAAACCGCCACCGGTTATGATGTGAAAGACACAGGCGTGAACAACGCAGGTGCCAAGGCCGGTGTTGGCTACATCTCCGAGATGATCAAGTCTGGTCACCTGGAGAAGGGCATCGACTACGGTGTCATGGATGCCAAGTTCAACAAGGGCGAAGTGGCCATGATGATCAACGGTCCCTGGGCCTGGAGCAACCTGGACAAGAGCGGCATCAAGTACGGCGTAGCGCCGCTGCCGACCCTGAATGGCAAGCCTGCCAAGGCCTTCGTCGGCGTGCTGGGTGCGACCATCAACGCCGCCAGCCCGAACAAGGACCTGGCCATCGAGTTCCTGGAAAACTACCTGCTGACCGACGCCGGTCTGGCTCCGGTAAACGCCGACAAACCGCTGGGCGCCGTGGCACTGAAGACCTTCCAGAAGACCCTGGAGTCCGATGCGAACATCAAGGCCACCATGCAGAACGCCCAGAACGGCGAGCCGATGCCGTCCGTGCCTGAGATGAGCCGTTTCTGGTCTTCCTTCGAAACAGCCCTCAAGAACGTCACCTCTGGCCGTCAAAGCGTTGACGAAGCCCTGGATACCGCTGCCAAGCGTATCGTTCAGTAAGCACGCACTACCCGGGAGGCCTGCGGGCCTCCCACTCTCTCAAATCTCTCTTGGCGTTATAAAGGTTAATTGGCATGGAAGTAGTACCTTCTATTGAATCCTATGCCGGTCCGAAGAGTAAGCACTCCTGGCTTAAGTGGACCATCGCTGCCTTGGTAGCCATCCTGAACGGTTATGCGGCCGTGATGATGTATGCCAGCGGTGAGTGGGTATTTGCTCTGCTGGATCTGGTGGTGGTCTCCGTCGGTCTGTATGTCTTCATGAACAAGAAGACCTATGCCCATCGTTATATCTTCCCCGGTGTGGCAGGCATGGTGGTGTTCATCATCTTCCCACTTGCCTACACGATCGGCATCGCCTTCACCAACTATTCGGGTGCCAACTTGCTCTCTCTCGAGCAGGCGCGCAATTTCCATCTGAAAAAGATCTACAAGGTGGCGGGGGGCGAATTCGACTTCACCCTGCTGGGTGGGGACAAGGGTCAGTACCAGTTGCTGTTGCAGCAGGATGACCAATCCTTCATCAGCCAGCCTCTTCATCTGCAGAACAACAAGGCGCGTACCCTGGCCGTTCGCGAAGGTAGCGCATCGAATGAACCTGTTGTCGTTCAGCTGCAACCCCTGAACGGGGAAGCCACCGACCAGGCGGCGCCCATCCGCGCCATCGTCGATCATCGCAATCATCTCAATGCTCTAGATCTGGTGTTGCCGGACGGCAGTGTCCATCTAACCATGAGCAGCCTGCGCAAGTTCGCGGCGCAAAAACCGCTCTACACCCAGTTGGTGGACGGCGCCGTGCTCAAATCCGGGGTCATGATCAAGGACAGCAACCTGCTGCGTGACAACCAGAGCGGCGAGCTGATGCTGCCAAACCCGGACACCGGTTTCTATCAGTACATAGACGCGGACGGCCAGTTTGTCGGCAAGGGGATCTCCCCCGGTTTCGTGGTGAGTGTGGGCTGGAAGAACTTTGCCCGCATCATGACTGACCCGGGTATCCAGGGTCCCTTCATGCAGATCTTCGTCTGGACCGTGATCTTCTCCGCCTGTTCGGTAGCCTTCACCCTGGCCATCGGCATGGTGATGGCCTGCCTGGTGCAGTGGGAGCAGCTCAAGGGCCGTGGTTTCTACCGGGTCATGCTGATCCTGCCCTATGCCATACCGGCGTTCATCTCCATCCTGGTGTTCAAGGGCTTGTTCAACCAGAACTTCGGTGAGATCAACCTGTTCCTGGAAGCGGCGTTTGGCATCAAGCCGGACTGGTACACCACCCCCTTCCTGGCCAAGGTGATGATCCTCATCGTCAACACCTGGCTCGGCTACCCCTACATGATGATCCTCTGCATGGGCCTGCTCAAGGCGATTCCGGAAGATCTCTACGAGGCGTCCGCCATGGACGGTGCGGGTCCGGTGCAGAACTTCTTCAAGATCACTGTACCGCTGTTGATGAAGCCGCTCACACCGCTGCTGATCGCATCCTTTGCCTTCAACTTCAACAACTTCGTGCTTATCCAGTTGTTGACGAACGGGGCGCCGGACATCATAGGGGCCAGTACCCCGGCCGGGACCACGGATCTGCTGGTGAACTACACCTACCGGATCGCGTTCCAGGGCTCGGGTGGTCAGGACTACGGTCTGGCCAGTGCCATCGCCACCGCCATCTTCCTGATCGTCGGCGCGCTCGCACTGCTCAACCTGAAATTGTCCAAAGCGGACAAGCTGTAAGGAGGCTCTAAAATGGCTATCGTACAACCCAAATCAGTCAAATACCGGGTGTGGGCAACCCACCTGGTCATGTGGGGCTTCCTGGCGCTGATCATCTTCCCGGTGATCATGGTCATCGCCATCTCGTTTCGTAACGGCAACTTCTCGGTGGGGGAGATCATCCCCACCAATCCGACCCTGGATCACTGGAAGCTGGCCCTTGGCATGTCCATCACCAACGCCGATGGCAGCATAACGCCACCGCCGTTCCCGGTGCTGACCTGGCTGTGGAACTCCATCAAGATCGCAGGGATCACCGCCCTGATGATAGTTGTGCTCTCCACCACCTGTGCCTATGCGTTTGCCCGCCTGCGTTTTCGTGGCAAGCAGACCATCTTGCAGGGGATGCTGATCTTCCAGATGTTCCCGGCGGTGCTGGCACTGGTGGCCATCTATGCCTTGTTCAACAAGATAGGTGACTACATTCCCTGGCTGGGTCTGAACACCCACGGCGGCCTGATCCTGGCCTACATGGGTGGCATCGCCCTGCATGTGTGGACCATCAAGGGCTACTTCGAGACCATCGACTCCTCCCTGGAAGAGGCGGCGGCCATCGACGGCGCGACTCCCTGGCAGGCATTCCGCCTGATCCTGCTGCCCCTGTCGGTGCCCATCCTGGCGGTGGTGTTCATCCTGGCCTTCATCGGCTCCATCACCGAGGTGCCCGTGGCCTCCATCCTGCTGCAGGATGTGAACAACCTGACCCTGGCGGTTGGTGCCCAGCAATACCTCTATCCGCAGAACTATCTGTGGGGTGACTTCGCAGCAGCAGCAGTGCTCTCTGGTCTGCCGATCACAGTGGTGTTCCTGCTGGCACAGCGCTGGTTGGTAGGTGGTCTCACTGCCGGTGGCGTGAAAGGTTAATGTTCATGGCCGGGGGAGGCATCTCCCCCCGCCATCACGATTTGCAAAGATTCAAGAGCGGAGCTCGTCATGGCTGAAGTAGTACTCAACAACGTTCGCAAAAACTACGATCCGGCGGTCCACAAAGACACGCTGCGCAACATCAACCTGGCCATCAAGGAGGGTGAGTTCATCGTCTTCGTCGGTCCGTCCGGTTGTGGCAAGTCCACCCTGCTGCGGATGATCGCGGGTCTGGAAGACATCACCAGCGGTAAGCTGACCATAGGCGGCCGCTACATGAACGACGTGCCGCCGGTGGAGCGCAACGTCGGCATGGTGTTCCAGTCCTACGCTCTCTATCCGCACATGAACATCTACGAGAACATGGCCTTTGGCCTCAAGCTCAAGAAGATGGACAAGGAGAACATCCACAAGCGGGTGATGCGCGCCGCCGAGATCCTGGGCCTCGAGCCTCTGCTGGATCGCAAGCCCAAGGCGCTCTCCGGTGGTCAACGCCAGCGGGTCGCCATCGGTCGCTCCATCGTCCAGCAGCCTCAGGTGTTCCTGTTTGACGAACCCTTGTCGAACCTGGATGCCGCGCTGCGGGTCAAGATGCGCATCGAGATCGCCAAGCTGCACAAGGAGCTTAACTCCACCATCATCTACGTGACCCACGATCAGGTGGAGGCCATGACCCTGGCCAACCGCATCGTGGTGCTGAGCCCCCTCAAGGAGGGCGCCGACTCCAACCTGGAACAGTTCGGCACCCCGCTCGAGCTCTACCACAACCCGGACAACAAGTTCGTGGCGGGCTTCATCGGCTCCCCCAAGATGAACTTCCTGTCCGGCGAGTTGCTGGAAATCGGCGAGCGGGAGTCCGTGGTCAAGCTGACTTCCGGCGAGCAGGTGCGGGTGCGGGTCGATGCCCGTCGCGGCGCCGTGGGTGACAAGGTGGAGCTGGGGGTGCGCCCCGAGCACCTGGTGCCGCTCGACCACGCCCATGCCGACAGCAAGGTGAGCGGTGTGGTGCAGGTGGCAGAGCACCTGGGGGCCGAGTCCTTCGTCTACATGGACGTGGATGGTCACGACTTCACCGTCAAGGCCAGCTCAGACATCGATGTGGCCACGGGTCAGCAGTACAGCGTCGGCATCCCGGCCGAGGCCTGCTACCTGTTTGACGACAAGGAGCAAGCCTTCCCGCGCACGGCCAGATACATTCGCGCCTGATGGCGCCGCGGTTTCCGTTATATTCAATGCCTTTTTGCCGGTCGAAAGACCGGCTTTTTGTTGTCTGGCGTGCAGGCCTGGCTGTGATGGTCGTACCCGCAAGGGCGAAGCTGGCGCCGAGCGCTTGGCAGTGATTGGAACAGACTCATACCCGACGGGGGAGGCGAGGCCCGGGGCGAGCGTGCTACACTGCCGCCCCTTTGCCGGCAACAGGAGAAAACATGAAACAATTGATGGAGATAGCAGGCCGCCAACTGGCCTATCTGGACGAAGGCCAGGGCCCGGTCCTGTTGTTTGGTCACAGCTATCTGTGGGACAGCGCCATGTGGGCGCCGCAAATCGAGGCCCTCAAGGGACAATATCGCTGCATAGTGCCGGATCTGTGGGGCCACGGGGATTCCGACCCAGTACCAGCGGGCGCTTGCACCCTGGCAACCCTGGCTCGCGACCATCTGGCCCTGCTCGATGCCCTCGGTGTCGAAGAGTTCGTGCTGGTAGGCCTCTCCATCGGCGGCATGTGGGGCGTCGAGTTGGCCAGGATGGCGCCGGCGCGCCTCAAGGGACTGGTGCTGATGGATACCTTCGTCGGCTGGGAGCCCCAGATCCCCTGCGAGCGCTACCTCGCCATGCTGGCCGCCATCGAGCAGGTCGGCAGCCTGCCCGCGCCCATCATAGAGCAGGTGGCCCCGCTGTTTTTCGCCCATCAGCCGGATGCAGCGTTAATGGATGGCTTTAAGGCGAGCCTGGCCGCCTGGCCTGCGGACAAGGTGGCGAGCCTGGTGGCGGTGGGTCGCAGCTTCGTGACCCGAGAGGATCGGATGGAGTGGCTGGAAGAGATAACCATGCCGAGCCTGGTGATGACCGGCTGCGAGGACAAGGCGCGACCCGTGCTGGAAGGCTACCTGATGGCCGAGACGCTGGCCTGTCCCTTCAAGGAGATCCCGGCGGCGGGTCATATCTCGACCCTGGAGAACCCTGCGTTCGTCAACCAGGCGCTGGCGGCGTTTCTCGCCACCTTGTGATGGCCAACCGTCGCGAACAGCGCATGCGTTGAACAACAAAAAGGGAGCCCTCGGCTCCCTTTTTGTTGTCTGCATTATGTGTGCTACCAGATATAGCCAATCCCGAAGCCGGCGTAGAGCTCGCCCTGATGCTGAACTATGGGGCTGTTCTCCACATCGTTGTCATAGAGCTCGTAGTTGGCGGCAAACATGCCGATCCAGTGGGGGCTGAAGCGGTAGCTGGTGATGAGGGCGGCCATGGGGGAGAAGGTGGTCCCCGTGTCCCACTCGGGGCGCAGGGTGGTGGCTTCGCTGCCCGAGACGCCGCCGAAGTAGTAGTTCGCCATCTTGTTGCTGCGGATCATCATCCCCATGCCGGGCATGATGAGCAGCTTGTCGCGAATGATGGGGAAGTCAGCCCACAGCAGCAGCTCCTGGCCGTTGCTGCGCCCGGTCACGTCCGTGCTGAGGCGGGTGCTGAGCAGGGCGTAAGGGGTGATGAGGCTGGCGCCGACGCCCCCCTCCAGCTCCCATTTGCGCTCCTCCATGCCGGCGAGCTCGGGGGCATCGTCGGGATCCAGGTTGCCAAAGCGCATCCGGCCATAGGCGTAGGCGGCGAAGCTGTCATCCTTGTGGAAGTAGTAGCGGGCCCTGTCCCCGAGGAACATGAACTGTTCGCCGAAGTAGACGAACCCCGGTACGGCCAGGGCGGTGTCGTCCTGGCCCTGATAGCGGGCATTGCCGGCGATGACAGCGCCCCCCAGCACCAGTCCCTTGGGTACCGGGCTGGTCGGGCTGTCCTGGGCGAACACATCGAGGGAGCCGAGATCGATCTCGGCCCGGGCGGGTGCCGCGAGCAGCAGGGTCAGCAGACAGCCAAGAGGCGCGTGGCGCAGGGCACGGGGCATTAAGATATCCTTTGAGTCGGGGCAGGAGCCGGGCGGCAGAGAGTACAGACAACGCCATCAGTGAAGCCTGTTTTTATTTTAAATTCAAGTCGATAGCATAATGATGACGGTCTGGCCGCCGGATCCGGGCCAAACGGGATCTTGTTGACACTCATCTTATGGCCGGTGCGTCTCGATGGCGGTGACAGGAGTGAGGCGAGGTCGGGCCGTCACCCAGGTCTGAAATAAAAAAGAGAGGCTATGCCTCTCTTTTTACCAGAGGGTGGGAGCTTATCAGGGCGCCGGGCGGGGCAGCTCTTCCCGTTTCGGCCAGGCGTTGATCACCGCCTTGACCAGGGTCGCCAGGGGAATGGCGAAGAAGATGCCCCAAAAGCCCCACAGACCGCCAAACACCAGCACGGCTATGATGATGGCCACCGGGTGCAGGTTGACCGCCTCCGAGAACAGTAAGGGCACCAGCAGGTTGCCGTCCAGCCCCTGAATGACCAGGTAGGCCACCATCAGCCAGGCGAAGTCCGGGGTCAGTCCCCACTGGAACAGGGCCACCATGGTTACCGGTACTGTCACCGCCACGGCCCCTATGTAGGGAATGAGCACAGAGAAGCCGACCGCCACCGCCAGCAGCACGGAGTAGCGCAGCCCCATCAGGGCGAAGGGGATGTAGGTCGCCACCCCGACGATCAGGATCTCGATTACCTTGCCGCGGATGTAGTTGATGATCTGATCGTTCATCTCCACCCAGACCCGATTCACCAGGGTGCGGTTGCGCGGCAGGAAGCGGCGCAGCCCCCCCATCAGCACCTGCTTGTCCTTGAGCATGAAGAACACCATCAGGGGCACCAGGATGGCGTAGACCAGGATGGCGACCACGTTGACCAGAGAGCTCAGGGAAGCACTCACCAACTGCTCGCCCCCCGCCAGGATGCGCTGACGGATGTTGTCTATGATGGTCTCGACCAGGCTGACGTCGATGATCTCGGGGTACTTCTCCGGCAGGGTGCGCACATAGTCCTGGGCATGGGTCAGCATGGAGGGCGCCTCTTTGGCCAGGTTGATGCCCTGGCTCACCAGGGTCGGAATGAGACCCAGAAAGGCCATCACGGTCACGGCGATAAACAGCATGACCACCAGGCTGGTGGAGAGGGTGCGCGAGAGCCCGGCCCGTTGCAGCCGGCTCACCGGCCACTCCAGCAGGTAGGCCATCACCAGCGCGACAAGGAGTGGCGCCAATATGTCCCCAAACAGCCAGAGCACGGCGAAGCAGAACACCAGCAGCAGGAACAGGGTGACCGCATCGGGATCGGAGAAACGGGTCTGATACCAGCGCTTCAAGACTTCTAACATGGAGGCTTCCTTAGATTACCGGGATCATGATGAGGTCCCAACGACGAGTTGCAACGAGAGGCAGGTCTCTGACTCCTGCAGGCACAGCACCTGATGGCCCTGACGGCGCAGCCAGGCCGGTATGTCCTGCCTGGAACCCGGGTCGGCCAGCAGGATCCGCAGGGATTGACCCGGCTGGGCACCGCGCAACCAGAGTTTGACCCGGATCAGGGGCTCGGGACAGCGCCAGGGGGTCAGGTCGAGCTGTTCCCATTGGGGTTCCATACAAGGAAGGGCTCCATGGTGCGTGATGGCCGTCATTATGGCCGTGATGGCGTTGTGAAACAACGCTTGTAGGCCTTGATGGGCAAGGGTATTCTGCCCGAGCACTTTCTGATGGAGATAGAAATACTGTGGCCCGATTTTCCCCCTTGATGGCATCGCTTCCCCTGCTGGTTTCCCTGATGAGCGCGACCTTTCATGCCCAGGCGAACAACCAGCTGCCCGACATCGGCACCGCCGGGGTCGCGGCCCTGCCCATCGAGCAGGAAGTGCGCTACGGTAACGCCTTCATGCGCTTCGCCCGGGCCGGTTTGCCCATCATCGACGATCCCGTGCTCAGCGAATACATAGACGATCTGGGTCAGCGACTGCTCACCAACGCCGACGGGGTGCGCTTCCCGTTCACCTTCTTCCTCATCAATGACTCCAGCATCAACGCGGCCGCCTTCCTGGGCGGCCGGGTCAAGGTGCACACAGGCCTGTTCCTCTACGCCGACAGCGAGAGCGAGCTCGCCTCGGTACTGGCCCACGAAATCACCCACGTGACCCAGCGCCACATCGCCCGCTATATGGAGGCGCAGGCCAGCAGCTCCGCCATGACCTTGGCCGGGCTGGTGGGCTCCATTGCGCTGGCGGTAATCAACCCCACCGCCGGTATCGCCGCCCTGCAGACCACGCTGGGCTTGTCCATGCAGTCGGCCATCAACTACACCCGGGACAACGAATACGAAGCGGACCGGATCGGCATGAAGACGCTGTACGACGCCGGCTTCGATCCCATGGGGATGGCGAACTTCTTCCAGAAACTGGCGGCCGAGTATCGCTATGCCAGCAAGCCGCCGGAGATGCTGCTCACTCACCCCCTGCCGGAGACCCGGATCAGCGAGGCCCGCGCCCGTGCCAGCAGCTATGGCCAGCGAACCCTGCCTCCCAGCCTCGATTTCTGGCTCGCCAAGGTGCGCATCCAGGTGCGTTATGGCACCGAGAGCCCGCAGGCGCTGCTGAGCTACTTTGACAACCGCCTGCAGAAGGGGGATTACCCCCTGAAAGATGCGGCTATCTATGGCAAGGCGCTGGCCCTGCTGCAGCTCAAGCGCACCGATGAGGCGGATAAGCTGATGCAGGAGCTGACGGCGCGCCACCCGGAAGACCTGTTCATGCTCGACGGCATGACCGACATCGATCTCGCCAAGGGCCGCAACGCCCAGGCCATCGCCCGGCTGGAGCGCTTTCGCACCCGCATGCCGGACAACGAGGTGGTGGTGGTCAACCTCGGCAACGCCTATCTGGAGGGAGGGAATTACAAGAAATCCATCGCCATCCTGGACCCTTATGCCCGCGAGCACGAGGAGAACAGCCTGGCCTGGAGCCTGCTGTCCGATGCCTATCGCAAGTCGGGCCGGATGACGGACCTGCACATGGCGCGGGCGGAGACCCTTTCCCTGCGCGGTGATTATCAGGCGGCCATCGACGAACTGGTGGTGGCCCGGGGCACTACCAGCGACAAGCTGACCCTGGCCCGCATCGAGGCGCGCATCACCCAGCTGGAGCGTGCCAAGAAGGATCTCGATAGCCTGAAGGGTTGACGCATCGAGCCATGATGAGACGAGACGGGATGCCGAGAGGCATCCCGTCTTATTTGTGGCAGTTTTATATGCTGTTTTCGTTACATTTCACGGTATGTTGTTGTGTTAAATGATGCCTTGATAGCTGTATATGCTACTCAGGCTTCAATAGTCGGGCCTTGATACTGGCCAGTTTCTGGGGGTCGAGTTCTCCTACCAGGGTCTCCTGCAACTTGCCGTGGCCATCGAGCAGGTAGCTGGTGGGCAGCACGGTCGGCCTGGGGAAGGGGAGTCGGCGTTCATCGACGGGGATCATCAGGGGCACGGCAATCTGATGCTGGCGCGCCAGGGCGGCGAGCTCGGTCGGGGAGGCGGGATCATAGTTGATGGCAAGCACCCCAATCTGGCCTTCTTGGTGCAGCGCCGCCAGCAGCGGCATTTCCCGCAGGCAGGGGGCGCACCAGGGGGCGAAGTAGTTGACCAGCAGCGGCTTGCCGGCAAAGTCACTCAGGCTGACCGACTGGCCCCTGGCATCGGTAAAACTGGGGGCCGGTGAACACGCCCCCAGCAGGGTGGCCACAATCAGCCAACAAATTCGTTTCATTTCCAGTCCCCTCCTGCTTACCCTGCGCATCCGTTTCCCCTACAATAGCGCGGTTTCTTGTCCCATCTTGCTAAATCAGGGAGTTACCATGAGCGAGACCCAAATCTACCACAATCCGCGTTGCTCCAAGAGCCGTGAAACCCTGGCCCTGCTGGAACAGAACGGGATCGCTCCCGAGGTGGTGCTCTATCTGGAACAGGCCCCGAGCGAGGCGCAGATCCGCACCCTGCTGACCCAGCTCGGTTTCAGCGATCCGCGCCAGCTGATGCGTACCAAGGAAGATCTCTACAAGGAGCTGGGCCTGGCCGAACAAGAAGGCGATGCCCTGATCGCCGCCATGCACCAGCATCCCAAGCTGATCGAGCGCCCCATCGTCATCAAAAACGGCCAGGCCCGCATCGGCCGCCCGCCCGAGCAGGTGCTGGAGATCCTCAAGTGAGCACCCGCTTCGCCCGTCTGCTGACCCTGGTCGGCTTCTTCGGCCTGCTGGCCTGGGTCATCTCGTGGCATCTGTGGCTCTCCCCCCACCCGGATCTCAATCCCTGGCTGCTGCCGGTGATCTGGACCGTGCCCCTGCTGTTCCCCTTAAAGGGCATAGTGCAGGGCAACCCCTACACCCACGCCTGGGGCAACTTCGTGCTGATGCCCTATTTCCTGCACGCCCTGACCCTCATCACCACGGACGAGGGGGAGCGTTGGCTGGCGGTGGTGGAGCTGGTGTTCACCACCCTGGCCTTCGTCGGCACCATCTATTACGCCCGCCTGCGCGGTCGTGAGCTGGGCCTTAGCATCCGCAAGAAGAAAGAGCAGGCCGAGTAGCTGCGTTCCCTTCGACCTAGCCGGGGGGCGTGTCCATGGCGTGTAAACTGGCCAAAGGGTAACGGCAGCCAGCACGCGCCATGGATGGGTCGCCGGGCATCCGGGGGCCGCATGGCAGCCTGTGCCCCGCATACCCTCGTGTGGGCCTGGATATTTCAATATTGATAATGCAAGAGAACGCCGTAGGCCCCATCGTTCATGACTCCAGGCTGGATCGTCAGCGGCTGCTCATAGGGGGTGGTGAAGAGATAGCTAAAACCGGTCGCAATGACGGCGCTGGCAATAACATCTCGCCAATAATGGTTGTCTGACGCTACCCTCGACCAGCCCACGGCGCCTGCCGCTATATATGCCGGGAGCCCATAGGTCCATCCATATCGCATTTGCAAATAACTGGCGCCGCTGAACGCGAGTGCTGTATGACCGGAAGGAAAACTGTGGGGTGAGCCATTAGGCCGGGTCGAGTCGACAGAATATTTCAATACCTCGACCGTTGCAGTGGTAGAAAGTACACCGTATCCAAATTCTTTCAGACCATCATAGTCATCTTTATACCAGGATATGCCGGCAGCAAGCGCCGGAATGGCAAATTGCCCAATATCACCATAGGTTTCGAACGCACTGGTGGCATGAACAGAGGTGATATAGCCAAGCATGAATGCGGAGCTTAATAAAATCCGTTTCATATTAACGTCCTTTTAATAATTGATTGTCATCTCATCCTGATGACGCATATCCGGCAGCAAGCGGACATGGCGGGGCACCACCCCAGTTTGCGTTGTTGGCGTGTGGGCCTTGCTGCCGTGCATCAGAAGATGCGCTTCCCTTTTGACTGCCTACTCCCAGGTGGGGCCGTGCGGGCTGGGCATGGGGTGTATGTTGACTGTTCCCATGAGCGACCACCCTCGCGATATCTATCTGGCCGATCCGCGGCACAGTGAATGACATCTGTTATTTCATTGGCGCAATGACAGGAATGTTTATATAAAGATGGTTTCACCTCCGGCATTTATATTTCACCCATTAACGCAAACAAGATGGCCTTTGAATTCAATATGAAATTCAAATTCATAATATGGATATTTAAATAGTGCCCATTGCCATCATCAATCAAGGGGGCCTTATTGGCTGAAATAACATGCCAATATCTCCCCATCCATAGATGGAAATATCTATCCATCGTGGATAGTGCTGTAAAAAAAGTGAGTGGAAATCGATATTATATGATTGGCATACAGGCTCTCCTTATATCTTTATCAAAAAGGTAGATTTCCATTCTTAATGGATAATTAAGGGGAGCAAAAATCTCATTTTTTTAAAATTTATTGAGACGGGAACCTTTTGGCGATTCCGGTTACGTGATCAAGGCGCCGGGGGATGGCTGCACATGGCCGCGCTTGAGCTGAGGATCCGCTGTGCAGGGGTACATGGCTGAACCCATTCTGGCGAATGGATGAAAGGCGGTATCAACCCGTGATGGGGCCGCGACCGCTCCTCTTTACCATATCGCTGGTGGCTTGTGATTCAGGAAGCGCTCAGAGGCCTGGGTCGCGTCGGTAGGCCGCCAGCTGCCGCTCGCTAAAGGCCATCAGCTCGGGGTAGAAGCGCAGAAAGCCCTGCTCGCTAGCTTGCCACTGATCTGCATCCAGGGTGGCGAGCGCGGCGCCAAGGGGCAGGGGGCGGCGCAGCCGGCGGCCTATGCCGTTGAGGGCCTGAGCCAGCCCGTCCCTCTGGTGATAGGAGGCAATCCAGTCCTGCTCTGCCATTCGTTTGAGCGGCAGGGGCAGACCTTCTGCCAGCAGGGCATCGTCGGCCAGCAAGCGGTCATAGCTCTGGCGCAGGAAATCGGGCTGGGGGAGGCTGGCGTAGCGGGACCAGTGTTGGCAGAGCCAGTGGTCATAGAGCATGTCCACCAGGATGCCGCCGAAGCGGCGCCAGGGCGGCTCGAAGCGGGCGACCGCGGCCCTGTGCTCCGGGTGGGCATCGGTGAAGGCATCTATCTTGCGGTGCAGCCAGATCCCCTCGTCGAAGACGGGCCCGAGGTGGCTGGGCAAGGGGCCCTTGACGAAGTCCCCCAGCAGGTTGCCGGTGAGGGAGCTCTGGGTGTGGGCGGCCAGATGCAGGTGGGCCAGAAAATTCATGGGCTGCCACTCGTGATGGTGCGATGAGAAGTGCTCTGAGCCTAACGGATCCGAAGACGCTTGACCATGGCGAGGCGGCGGGGGACTCCCCTGCAATGGCCCCTTGCCGGGCAAATTCGGGGCGTGCTAAGGTGAGCTCCATCATTGTCACAGGACGCGACAAACTACCATGATGCGCAACGCCAGGGGCTTCTTCCTGGCCTTCTACTTCAAGCCCTTCTACCTCTCCGAGTGGTTCGACGAATAGATCGACGCCCAGGAGCCGGTCATTGATGCCCGCCAATCCTTGACGCCCATGGCGGCGTGATCTCGCTCATCCGTATGTTGCCGTTTTTGGTCATCGCAGGCTTATCCCTGCGATGCCTTGTCCGCGCCTGTGCGCTTGTTATGTAATGGAGTACTCATGATGAAAACCAAGCTGACCCTCTCTGCCCTGTTTATCGCCAGCCTGCTGGCCACCCCCGTCATGGCCAAGGAGTGGAAAACCGTGCGCTTCGGGGTGGAGGGGGCCTATCCCCCCTTCTCCTGGACCGATGCGTCCGGGGAGATCAAGGGCTTTGACGTGGATCTGGCCCATGCCCTGTGCCAGCAGATGGCGGTCAAGTGCGAGCTGGTGGCCCAGGATTGGGATGGCATGATCCCGGCCTTGCTGTCCCGCAAATACGACGGGATCATCGCCGCCATGTCGATCACCGATGAGCGGCGCAAGAAGGTCGATTTCACCGAGAAGTATGCCCGGATCCCCAACCGCTTCGTGGCGGCCAAGGGCACCACACTGGAGCTGACCCCAGAAGGGATGGCCGGCAAGCGGATCGGCGTGCAGCGCGCAACCACCCACGACAAGTACCTCACCGACAACTTTGGCTCCGAGGTCACCATAGTGCGCTACGGCAGTGCCGATGAGGCTTATCTCGATCTGAAAGCTGGCCGGGTGCAGGCCTTGCTGGCGGATGCATCGGCCATCGATCAGGGGCTGCTCAGCAAGGCGGGCGGGGACAAGTACGATTATGTGGGGCCCGCGCTGACCGATCGCCAGTGGTTTGGCGAAGGCATGGGGATCGCGGTGCGCAAGGGGGATCAGGATCTCAAGGCCAAGCTGGACGAGGCTATCAAGGTCCTGCGCGCCAATGGCAAGTACCAGGAGATCAACCAGAAGTACTTCAAGTACGATATCTATGGTGGTTGACAGGCAACAGAGGGAGGGAGCTTGCTCCCTCTTTATTCATGCAACAAGGAGATACCCATGTTGACATTGATCGAGGGGGCCGAGATCTTCAGCCCGGTCCCGCTCGGCCAGCAGGATCTGCTGGTGGCCGATGGCCGCATCGCCTGGATAGGCAAGGGGCTGGATGTGCCCGCCAACGGGCCGCTCGCCCGGGTGGATGGTCGCGGTTGCTATCTGGTGCCCGGGCTGGTGGACCCGCTCGCCCACATCACGGGTGGTGGCGGGGAGGGGGGCTTTGGCTTTCGCACTCCAGAGCTTGCCGCCGAAGAGGCCCTGCGGGCGGGCGTCACTACCTTGGTGGCTGCGCTCGGCACCGACAGCCTGACCCGCAGTCCGGCCCAGGTGCTCGGCAAGGTGCGCGAATTTCGCGCCGCCGGGGTGAGCGCCTTCATGTATACCGGCTCCTATCACCTGCCGGTCAAGACTCTCACCGGCTCGGTGGAGTCGGACATCATGCTGATCCCCGAGGTGCTGGGGGTGGGGGAGGTCGCCATCAGCGATCACAGATCCAGCGCGCCTACTCACCACGAGCTGGCGCGGCTCGCGAGCGAGGCGCGAGTGGCGGGCCTGCTCTCGGGCAAGAGCGGGGTCAGCTTCTTCCATCTGGGGGATGGCCGTGGGGCGTTGGCGCCGCTGCGGGCCCTGCGCGATGAGACCGATATCCCGTTGCGTCAGCTCTATCCCACCCACTGCAACCGCAACCCCTGGCTGTTTGCCGAGGCCATCTATTGGGGCAAGGCGGGGGGCTGGGTCGATCTCACCGCATCCAGCTTCCCCGAGCTGCTGGACGATGGGGAGCGCCTCGCCGCCGATGCGCTGGTGGAGCTGCTGGCCGCAGGCGTGTCGGCCGATCGCATCAGTTTCAGCTCGGATGCCAACGCCAGCCTGCCGCGCTTCGATGGCGAGGGGCGGTTGATCGAGATGCGCTGTGGCCAGATTGGGAGCCTGTGGCAGGAGCTGATTCAGGCTTGTGCCAAGGGGGTGGCGCTGGAGACTGCGCTGTCGGTAGTGACCTCCAATCCGGCCCGGGCACTTGGCCTAGCTGGCAAGGGAAGCATAGGGGTGGGTCAGGATGCGGATCTGCTGCTGGTCGATCCCGATACCCTCGCTATAACGCGGGTGATGAGCGGCGGTCAGTGGCGGGTTTGAGGCCAGCAGTGGCAGAGAATGGTCAGTTGGCGCAGAGGCCATGACCTCCCGAAACCAAGAAGCCCGACCTCAAGGTCGGGCTTCTTGGTTGGAGCAGCTGGCGTTTAGATGGCCAGGAAGCCCAGGATCAGGATGGGGCCGAGCAGGCTCAGTATGAAGCCGGAGACGATGGCCACCGGCACCACCTGGATGCCACCGGATTTCTGGATAACCGGCAGGGTGAAATCCAATGCGGTGGCGCCGCCGTAGCCGATGGCGGCGGAGGGGTGGCGGCGCATCAGCACCGGAATGATCATGATGGCGATAAGCTCGCGGCCCAGATCGTTGATAAAGGCGGCGGAGCCCAAGACAGGGCCCAGCTTGTCGGCCACCAGGATGCCGGAGAGGGAATACCAGCCGAAACTGGAGGCGAGCGCCAGGGCATGATTCCAGGGCATCCCGAGCCACTGGGCCGCCAGCATGCTGCCGAGCCAGCTGCTCACTATGACGGTGAGGGCTATCTTCATGCCCCAGGGGTTGAGCAGGATCTGGCGAAGCCGCATGCCGGAGTTGCGCATCTGGATGCCGATGAGCAGCAACAGCAGCATCAGCGCCCACTCACTCAACTTGTCGATGGGCAGGACGCGCAGATCGACCAACAGCCCCAGTCCCACCCCGGCCAGCACCACGAAGCAGAGTCGCAGGGATTCCCACAACATGTGCAGCTTGTTTGGCTGTTTGGTATCGATGGCCTCGTGAGTAGGGGGGCTGCGCTTGTCCAGCCACCAGAGCGCCAGCAGGTTGCAGAGGGTGATGGCGCCGAGCATGATGGCCGCCACCTCGAAGATCACCGCCAGGTTGCTGCCGAGGTTCTCCACATAGGCCAGCCCCAGCCCCATCAGGAACAAGATGAGGTAGACCATCTTGCCCAGAGACTGGTTGACCAGCCTGATGAGTCTTTGGTTGGAGAGGGGGACAAGATAGCCGATCACCAGCGGCAGCAGGATCAGCAACACATTCAGCAACATTGGGGCCTCGATCACAAAACTGGAAGAAACGGCACCTTATCACGACTTATTACACAAGCGTCACATATCCATGCACTTATCTGGCTCAGGCGGAGCTTTTTTATCATATTGTTATGATTTATCGGTGGCGTCCGGGCTCAAGGTTTGTGGGAGATGGGGTGATCATCATCAGTAAAATCAACTTCATCGCCAAAAAAACGGTCTTCTGCCCTTGTACAAAGCGGTGAATAAAGTTGTTCCGGCCGACTTCTTGCGTGGATAATGGAATTGTCTTGCTACCAGTGCGCTCTGGGTATAAAAATGCGGTATCGCCGACAGGGTGGAAACCGAGTTTTATGCAGACAAAGTGCTGAAAAATACCAAATAGACCAATAAAAATACAGATAAAACACTAAATACCTCGGTTCTGTATTGTTTTTTGACTACCTGAGTGATATTTTCGCTGAAGGTTGCCATCGGTTAACATTTTGTTAATGGAGCGATGGTGGAATCACGCCCCAGCGGCGTCTAGGGACAGACAAGGTTGTAATGGATGAGCGACGTTGCCGCACTGGAAGTTCGTGATCTGCACAAGTATTTTGGCACCCACGAAGTGCTCAAGGGCATCGATATGACGGCCCACAAGGGGGATGTCATCTCCCTGATCGGCTCCTCCGGCTCGGGGAAGTCGACCTTTCTACGCTGTATCAATCTGTTGGAAACACCCTCTTCTGGCACGGTTTCCCTCCATGGCGAAATCATCCGCATGAAATCGAATCGGGCCGGCGAGCGCCAGCCTGAAGACATTCGTCAGGTGGAGCGCATTCGCAGTCGGTTGGCCATGGTGTTTCAAAGCTTCAACTTATGGTCTCACATGACCATCATGCAGAACATCATAGAGGTGCCGATCCAGGTGCTGAAGGTGCCCCGCGCCGAAGCCATCGCCAAGGCGGAGCATCTGCTCAACCGGGTCGGTCTGTGGGAGCGCCGCGACTACTATCCTGGTCACCTCTCCGGTGGCCAGCAGCAGCGTGCGGCCATTGCCCGCGCCCTGGCGGTGGAGCCCGATGTGATGTTGTTCGATGAACCGACCTCAGCTCTCGATCCCGAGCTGGTGGGGGAGGTGCTCGGCCTGATGCGCGAGCTGGCCGAAGAGGGGCGCACCATGCTGGTGGTGACCCACGAGATGTCATTTGCCCGGGATGTGTCGAACAAGGTGATGTTCCTGCATCAGGGGCGGGTGGAGGAGGAGGGCAATCCCAAGGAGATCTTTGCCCATCCCAAGTCGGAGCGATTCAAACAATTCATCTCCTCCATCTATTGATGGGCGGACTCAATTTTCAACGATCGACGTGTTTATCAAGGAGAGATACATGAACAAGCTGATGCTGGCGACCGCCATTGTGACCGCCCTGTCTTCCGGCAGCCTGATGGCCAAGGAGTGGAAAGAGGTACGTATCGGGGTTGAGGGTGCCTATCCCCCCTTCTCCTGGACCGAGCCGAGTGGCGAGGTGAAAGGCTTTGACATCGACATCGCCAATGCTCTGTGCGAAGAGATGAAGGTGAAGTGTACCCTGATCAAGCAAGACTGGGACGGCATCATACCGGCGCTGCTGTCACGCAAGTATGACGCCATCATCGCCACCATGGACATCACAGAAGAGCGCAAGAAGAAGGTGGACTTCACCCAGAAGTACCAACACATCCCGGCTCGCTTCGCCGCCAAGAAGGGCACCGAGGTGAAACTCGAGAAGGCCTTCATGGATGGCAAGACCATCGCCGTGCAGCGCGCCACTTCCATGGACACCTACATCACTGACAACTTCCCGAACGCCACCATCAAGCGCTACGGCACCGCCGACGAGGCCTATCTCGACTTGAAATCCGGCCGTGTTGACTACGTGATGGCTGACTCCGCCGCCATCAGCGATGGTCTGCTCAAGAAAGAGGGTGGCGATGCGTTCGAGTTCGTCGGCCCGAAACTGACCGATCCCAAGTGGTTTGGCGAGGGTGCCGGCATCGCGGTGCGCAAGGCTGACAAGGATCTGAAAGAGAAATTCAACGCCGCCATCCTGGCCCTGCGCGCGAACGGCAAGTACAAGGCGATCAACGACAAGTACTTCGACTTCGACGTATACGGCGAGTAAACGCGGCAGATTGATCCCGTCAGTCGTCATCGGGCCCGTCATCTCCCAGAGGGAGTTTACGGGCCCGCTTAATTGCAATGGAGCTGCATGTGGTTGATTTGAAACAATATGGGGCCTCTTCCTTGGAAGAGACGGACCCATTCAATGGCAATGGAGCTGCATATGTTTGATTTGAAAGGATACGAAACCTCCTTGCTGGAGGGGGCCTGGGTCACCCTGGAGGTGGCGCTCGCCTCCCTGCTGCTGGCCCTGTTGCTCGGCATGCTGGGGGCGCTGGCCAAACTCTCCCCCTACAAGTGGGCCCGTGGCATAGCGACGGCCTACACCACAGTCATTCGCGGCATCCCGGATCTGGTGCTGATGATGCTGCTGTTCTTCGGCGGCCAGGTGCTCATCAACAACCTCTGTACCTGGGTCAACGAGAGCTACAACAACTACCTGCTGGCGAGCAATCCGAACCAGGAGTGGGTCTCATTGCTGCCGGATTACATCGACATCAGCCCGTTCGCGGCCGGGATCGCCACCATAGGCTTCATCTTCGGTGCCTACATGACCGAAACCTTCCGCGGCGCCATCCTGGCGGTGGATAAGGGTGAGCTGGAAGCGGCGCGCGCCTTCGGCATGCGAGCCACTCAGGTGTTTGTGCGGATCCTGTTCCCCCAGATGATGCGCCACGCCCTGCCGGGCTTTGGCAACAACTGGCTGGTACTGCTCAAGACCACGGCCCTAGTCTCCATCATCGGACTCGATGACATGGTGCGCAAGGCATCCCTGGCGGCGGGTTCAACCCAGCAGCCGTTCACCTTCTACATGGCGGTGGCGCTGATCTTCCTGGTCTTCACCGCGGTCTCCACCTCGGCGCTCAAGTGGGCCGAGCGTCATTACGCCATCAAGACGAGGTAAATCATGATGTTGCCATCACTGTATTCACCTGCTTGCGGCCAGGACGCAGCCCGTCACACTGTCATGAAGGCGAGGTAAGCCATGGATTTCTCAATCATTCTCAAAGAGTGGCCCACCTACTGGCAGGGTCTCTACACCACCATACTGCTGGTGGCAGCCTCCCTTGCCCTCGGCCTGGCGCTGGCGGTGCCGCTTGGCATCTTGCGCAACAGCCGCAACTGGCTGATCAAGGGGCCAATCTGGGCCTATATCTACTTCTTTCGCGGCACCCCGCTCCTGGTGCAGCTCTTTATCATCTACTACGGCGCCGCCCAGTGGGAATGGCTCAAGAACAGCGCAGCTTGGGATCTGTTCGCCGAGGCCTGGTTCTGCGCCCTGCTGGCGTTCACCTTGAATACCGGTGCCTACACCGCCGAGATCGTACGCGGCGCCGTGATGAACATGCCCAAGGGGCAGATAGAGGCTGCGAACGCCTTCGGCATGACCCGCTGGCAGACCCTCACCCGGATCATCTTGCCGAACTCGTTTCGCCGTGCGTTGCCCGCCTACAGCAACGAGGTGATCTTCATGCTGCAGGGCTCGGCGGTGGCGGGGATCATCACCATAGTCGACTTGACCGGCGCGGCGCGGATCATCAACTCCCGTTACTACAGCCCGTTCGAGGCGTTCCTGACCGCAGGCCTGCTCTACCTGATGCTGACCTTCGTCATCGTCTGGTTGTTCAAGAAGTGGGAAGCGCGCTGGCACGCCCACCTGCGCCCCCGCAGCGTGTAACCGGATACAAACGCCAGAGACAAAAAAGCCCGCAGTCGCGGGCTTTTTTATTTTTATCCTCATGAGCTCAGCGCCCCAGGTATTCCCGGTCGAAGAAGGTGTTGACCCAGTGGGGGCGATAGACGGCGAGCAACGTCATGGCCATGCCGTTGAGCAGGGCCTCAGGGAAGAGCAGCAGCGGCCAGATGGAGAGGTAATCGCTGGTGATGGTCTGCCAGCTGTAGCGCCCATCCAATCCCATCAACAGGGCGCTGGCGAGGATCTTGACCGAAATGCTGAGCGCCCCACCGAGAAAGGCGGCCACGAACAGGTACACGAACAGGTGGCGGGGCAACCAGGCCCAGCTCCCCAGAAACAGCAGCCAGCTGGTGGCGACCGGCAGACCTATGCCGATGAGGGCCTGCCAGCCGAAGTCTGCCAGACTGGTGACGCCAAAGTAGCCGAGGATCAGCAGGGTCAGACAGGGGGCCAACAGAGCGAGGCGCCAGCCCAGTAGCAGAGTCAGGCTGGTGAGGCCGAGAAAATGGATCTCCAACCCCTCATGCAATCCTGCTCGCAAATACCACAGAGGCACCAGTGCGATGGCCCCCCCGAGACAGAGGTGCTGGTAGAGGGGGTTGGCATACAGGGCGCGCAGCAGAGAGCCGTTCAGGCTGAAGGCGAGCAGTACCAGCCAGAGCACCAGGGCGGCGGCTTGTCCTTCACTCATGGCATATCCCTGTCAGTTGATGAAGGCGAGGGAGGCGAAGGCCTCAAATAAAAGGGCCGATCGTCTCCCGATCGGCCCCGATGTTCAGTATTTGACGTTGGGGTGGTACTTGCCGAGGATGGCCTGGACCCTGTCCATGGTCTCCTTGCTGGGAGGCTTGATCCCGGTGAGATCATAATGATCGCCCAGCACATCCCACTTGTGTTTGCCGAGTTCATGATAGGGCAGCAGCTCCACCTTCTCGACGCACTCCCCGAGCTCGGCGATGAACTGGCCAAGGCCCTCGGCACTCTCGTCATCATCGGACCAGGTGGGCACCACCACGTAGCGGATCCACATGGTCTGACCCCTGGCTGCCAGGTAGCGGGCGAACTCCAGGGTGTACTTGTTGCTGACGTGGGTGAGGGGAATGTGCTTGGCGTCGTTGATCTGCTTGATGTCGAGCAGCACCAGATCCGTGTTGTCGAGCACCCGATCGAGCAGCTCGTCGTAGTGACGCACGAAGCCATTGGTATCGAGGCAGGTGTGGATCCCTTGAGCCTTGCAGGCGCTGAACAGCTCGGCGATGAACTCCTGCTGCAGCATGGCTTCCCCGCCGGAGGCGGTGACGCCGCCGCCGGAGGCATTCATGAAGTGGCGATAACTGGTGAGATCCTTCATCAGCTCGGGCACTGTCACCTCACGGCCTCCCTGGGTGTCCCAGGTATCCCGGTTATGGCAATACTTGCAGCGCATCAGGCAGCCTTGCATGAAGACGATGAAGCGGATGCCAGGGCCGTCGACCGTGCCGCAGGTCTCAACGGAGTGGATCCGGCCAATAACGTCGGTACTGCTGGCGTCGCTTGTGGTGACGGCAGGGATCCGGTGAGTGCCCCCGGTACTGTCGGCAGCACCGCTGGTTTCAACGGCAGGGATCCGGTTAATGACTGACATAGACGACTCCAATGGTTCGAACAGAATGCGAGCGGTCGTTATTTTATTACATAAAGCCCTATAAATCCTACCTGTTTAGCCCGGCGGGTTGGTGCCCAGCAGACTCTCCAATGCCTTGACCGGGAGCGGCCGGCTGGTCAGGAAGCCCTGATAGTGCTGACATCCCAGCTGTTTGAGCACATCGAGCTGCTCCTTGTCTTCCACCCCCTCGGCGGTGACCGTGAAGCGAAACACCCTGGCAAGATCCAGTATGGCTTTGACGATGGCCCTGTCCTGCTCGCTGTGCACCAGCGTCTGGATGAAGCTCCTATCCAGTTTGACCTCATCGGCGGGCAAATCGCGCAAATAGGCGAGAGAAGAATAACCGGTGCCGAAATCATCGATGGAGATGAGGATACCCAGTTCCTTGAGCTGACGGATCCTGGCTATGCTCTCCAACCGGTTTTCCAGCACCACGGACTCGGTCACCTCCAGCAGCAGGCGGGAGGGGGGTACTCCGGTATCGCGCAGTATGTACTCCACCTGTTGCACGAAGCCGACGGTGTGGAACTGGCGGGCGCTGACGTTGACCGACAGATGGGGGATGGCCAGACCGTTGTTGAGCCAGAAACTGTACTGGGCACAGGCGGTCTTCATCACCCAGTAACCTATCTCCTGAATGAGGCTGGTCTCTTCGGCGATGGGAATGAAGTCACCGGGGGGCACCATGGTGCCATCGGCCTTCTGCCAGCGCACCAGGGCTTCCACCCCGGACAGGCTGCCGTTATCGACTCGGTATTGGGGCTGATAATGCAGCACCAGCTCGCTGTTGCGAAGGGCATCGCGCAGCTGGTTGTTCAGGGCCAGCTTGCTCTTCTCTTTCTCCGCCATGGTCTCGCTGAAGAACACATAGTTACCCTGACCGGCGCGCTTGGCCATGTGGGCGGCGGTATCGGCCTGCTGCATCAGGACAAGGTGGTCCTTGTCCTCGTCACAGAAGAGACTTATCCCGACCGAGGCGCTGCAGTGCAGCTTGTGCTCGCCGATATCGAACGGGTTGCGAAAGATCCCCATCAGCTCGCGGGCGAAGTGCTCCGCCAGGATCTTGGCGGTGACATAGCCCTGGCCGAGCGCCGTGAACAGCAGGGCGAATTCATCCCCTGAGGTGCGGGCCAGCACCAGGTTTTCCTGGGGCAGGGACTTGAGCCGCTGCACGACCGCTTGCAGCAAGAGATCGCCGCTCGCGTGACCGAGGGAGTCATTGACCGACTTGAAGTTGTCCAAGTCCAGCAGCAGCAGGGCACCCCATTGACCACTCTGGGCCTGCAAGGTGCGCTGCATGATGTCGTTCAGGCTGCGGCGGTTGTAGAGATCGCACAGATCGTCGTAGTAGGCGAGGCGCTCTATGTGGCGCGCCGCCTCCCTCTCGCTACTGATGTCGTGGAAGCTGCAGACGAAGTGGCTGATCTCCCCCAGCTCATCCTTGACGCCGCTCACCATGAGCCGCACCGGGAAGAGGTGACCTGACTTGTGCAGGCACTGCTCCTCGCCGAGCCAGAACTCCTGCTCGTTGACGGCGGCGATCACCTCCTCTTTCAGGCTGTCGCCATAGTAGGTGGGACGCAGGGAGCCGATGTGCAGACCGATCATCTCATCGTCTGCAAACCCGGTGATGCGGCTGAAGGAGCCATTGACCTTGAGGATGATGCCACCGTGATCCATCACCAGCAGCCCATCGTGGGTGTTGAAGGCGACCTCGGCCAGTCGCAGGGCATCGTCGTTGGCCAGGCGCTGCAACTCGACAGCGGCGCGTTCGCGCTGGCCGTTGAGGGCATCGAGCAGGGGCACGGGATCGGCGATGGGTTCATCGATCAGCAGGGTGAGCTGGCCCAGAGGTGCGCCCGATTGGCCATGGAGGGGAATGCCGATATAGGTCTTGGCCTCGAGGGCCAGCAACTGACTGGCCTGGGGATAGCGTAGGGGCAGGTCCTCCACATAGAGGGTCTGACCATGCTGGAAGATCTCCCTGCCGGGGCCGAAATCCATCCGTATGGGTTTGACGGTGGAGAAGGTCTCTCTTTCCAGTACGCAGCGCGGAATGATCCAGAGATCCTGTCCGCGGGGCTGGTACTCCCCGAGCCAGCCGATGCGTGCCCCGCTGGCGGTCATGGCCCACTGCAGCAGGGCGCGGCAATAGTCGTTGCCTGTCTTGCAGCTCAGCTCGGTGGGCAAGGAGATGGCCGGGGTGTCAGCCACGGCTTGCTCCGGTTGCCAATGGCCCAGCAACTGGGCGCAGTGGCGTACCAGTTGCAGCGTCTCTTCGCTGAGGGGCGTGGTCTCGACGTATTCGAGGCTGAGCACGCCGATGAGCTTCTCCTGCTCCAGCAGGGCGCCGTCCAGACGAGAGCTGACATTGGCATCGGCCAGGTAATAGTGCTGGCCCAGCATGGGCTGGTGGGCGGCCTCGGAGAAACTCAAGGCGCCGCGGGTGCGCAGGGCCCGGATGTAGCGACTGTCCCCCCGGATGGCCCCGAGGGAAGGGACCCCCAGAGTGAAGACGGGGGTCAGTTGTTCGCTGCCAAGGGGGCCATTGGCCTGATAGTGCCAGAGGATGAGGCGATCGGCGCCGAGGCACTCCTTGAGGCTCTCCAGCATGGGGGCATATTGCTGCTGGCTCGCCATCTGGCTGAGGCGCGGCAACTGCAGTGACAAGTTGGCCGCACTCTCCAGGCGCTGGGTCTGCAGGCAGATGAGCCAGAAGGCGTCTTGCTCGTGGGAGAGCGAGATGTGCCACAGCTTCTCGGCAAAGCGCACCTGCAGTTTGCCCCCCAGGCCGCTGGCGAGTCGCTGCTCTATGGGAAGGCGCAAGGTCTCCGGCAACTGGGCCGGCCAGGCACCCCTTGGCTCATCGAGCCAATGGAGCGGCGTCTGCATCACATCGGTCAGGGCGACCAGCCGTTGGCTGCGGATATCCAGGCGAAAAAACAGCGGTGCCTGGCTGGCAGTGGGGAGATGACTGAGCGCGGTAGACGACATGAACTGGCACTATCCTGTTGAGCAACTGTCGGATGCCAAGAATACTGCAAAACCGGCCCAAACAACATTTTGTTAAAGTCGGCATGGACTGTGTTTTCTACTCGAATTCGCGATATAGACACCCTATAAAAGTGACATTTTGCAGTCAGATTAACTGTTTTTTGAGAGCTGCTTTCGCAGATGATGCTGCAATACCGCCAGCATGCAGGCGCCGGAGAGGCCGATCATCAGGGCGCCGTTGACCGCTTCGAGGGGGCCCAGCAGTTTCCACTGCGTGCTCATGACGATATCGCCATAGCCCAGGGTGGCGAAGTTGACTCCTGAGTGATAGATGGCCTCCTGCAGGGTGCTGAACTCCCCCAGCCAGAGAAACAGTACCCCCCAGATGGCGATCTGCGTCAGGTTGCCCAGCATCACCAGGGTGATGATGCCAAACAGGGCCAGCACCCCGGCGAGGGTGCCGTCCCGTTCACCGAAGCGCCGGATGTAGAAACGGATGCACCAGACGGAGACCATGGACTGCAGCAACATGTTGACCAGGATCACCGGGATACCGACCAGAAAAATAAGAAACATATCAATCTCCCGAGGTGTCTTCTGCCAGTGGCCGACCCGCAGGCCACCACTGATCGAGTACCCAGATACAGAACCAGCCGTAGCCGGCTACCAACAAGTAAAGGCCAGAGCGCATCGCGGCCGCGAGCCAGACGTCCTTGCCGGAGGCGCTGTCCTCGATGGCCGGACCAAACAAAATGAGCGCCGTTATCCAGGCGTTGCTCCAGAACGAGGGGGGAAAGCGGCCCGACACTAGGCGGATCAGCCTTCGCGCCAGCCAGAGGGTCATCAGAGCCAGCATCAGCACCAGCATCAGCAGGGAGGGCCAGATGCTGAGCCCCAGCCAGAGCACGGCTGCCAGCAAGGCCCCCATCAGGGTCGAGAGTAGCAGCTCTCTGCCGGCCTCTCTGGCGTTCAAGGAACTGCTCTGCTGACCGAGCGCCACCGTCTTCATCACGGCCGGGATGTAAAACGCCGGATTGCCGAGGGCCAGCAGCCAGACCGGCAAGACGATGGCCACGGCGCGCAGCGCCAGCCGCTTGGGATGTTCGGGCTGCTGGGGCGCGAGCTTGGCGGCGGCACCTGCCACTGGATGGGGTGGAAACAGGGCATGGGCCAGCCGGTTGACCAGGGTGCCCACCAGGATACCCAGCGCCATCATCTGGGCGATGGCGATGGCAAGGCGCTGCTCGATGAGGCCGGCCACCGGGATCACGGTAATGGCCATGATGAGCAGCATGGCGGAGGCCCCCTTGCCCGCCATCCCCTGCAGCATCAGCAGGTAGAGCAGCAGGCTGACCAGCAGCACGGCCGCCAGGGCGTAGTGGGTCAGCAAGGGCACCAGCAGTACGCCTCCTATCATGACCCCCATCAGCAACAGACCGCCCGCCAGCCCCTTCTTCAGGCCAAGGGGCTCACCGGGTTTGCACAGCACCACCCAGGCCATGATGATGCCGAGGTGGGGCATGGGCAGCGCCAGCCCGTAACAGATCAGAGTCGCGAGGGCGATACCCGTACCAATGCGAAGGACAGCCCGGTCGGCGTTATGCATATGGCGGCTCAATACAGGAAGGAGCAGAGGCTCATCAGACGGATGTAGAGGGCTCCCAGCAGATTCATGAGCCCGCTATCGCCCGCGTAGACCAATACATCGGCCTGACCGCCGACCCGCAGGGCCTGGACCGGGGGAAAGTCATCGGCCTTGAAGGCAATCTTAACCGGGAAGCGCTGGGCCTGGCGCAGCCAGTCGCGGTTGTTGTCCACGGTTGGCAGGGCGCCCGCCGGCTGACTCTTGCCGTCACTCACCCCGTAGCCGATGCTGCGCACTTCTCCCTCAAACAGTTGACCGGGCAGGCTGTCGAGTAGGATGGCGACCCTGTCACCTGGCTGCAGGTTGCCGAGGTTGTTCTCGGTGAGATCCGCTGAGACCCAGACGTCGTGGATGGCGATCAAGGTCATGGCGGGGGTCCCGGCCCCGATAAACTGGCCCGCATCCGTGCTGAGATCCGTGATGAGACCGCGACCGGGTGCGACGACTCGGGTGTTGTTGCGATCCAGCTCGGCCTTGTGTACCGCCGAGCGGGCGCTGAGCAGCTGGGAGTTGTTGTCGCCGTTCACGCCGGCGGCCTCGATGGCGCGGCGCACGTCGGCCTCGGCCGCCGCCACCTGGCTCTTGGCCGTCTCCCGGCTGGCCTGGGCCACTTCCAGGCGGCGCACCGAGATGGCGCCCGGATCCTCCCGGTAGAGGCGCTCCTGGCGGGCCGCATCCTTGGCGGCGTTGTCATAGGCAGCGCGCATGGCCATCAGGGCTGCCTCGGCCGCCTTGACCCCTTCGTTGCCAGCCTTGACCCCGCTCAGCACCGTCTGATAGTCGGAGCGCGCCTTGGCCAGGGCGATGTCATAGGGCTCGGGATCGATCTCAAACAGCGGCGTACCGGCTTCGACGTCCTGGTTGTCCCGCACATGTACCCGCTTGATCTGGCCGGCGACCTCGGCGGCAACGGGAACCACGAAGGCTTCTACCCGGGCCTGGGAGCTGTAAGGGGTCAGCCTGTCGGCGAGCAGATACCAGCCGAGCAGCACGGCGATGAGCCCCAGCAGCCCAAGGGTGGCGCGGCGGCTGGCCTGGCCGGGGGAGGCGGTGCTGTCAGTCATGGGAAATTACCTTTTGAGTCTGGGGTTGGGGCCGGGTTGCATCGAGCAGGGGAGCCCAGTCGGCGCGGGTGCGCAGCTGTGCCTCCACCTCCGGGGTGATCAGGGGGCGGGATCGCCCCTGCTCCCAACCGCCGCCCAGTGCCTTGTAGAGGGTGATGAGATCGCGCATCTGGGCGCCGCGGCTGTTGACCAGGCGCTCCTGCTGGCTGAACAGGGCGCGCTGGGAGTCGAGCACCCGCTGGAAGTCGGCCATCCCCTCGCGGTATTGGGTGTTGGCTATCTCGAGGGAGCGGCGCGCCGCCTCGCCGGTCTGGGTCAGCAGGGCGATTTCGTCCTGGCCGTTGGCATAGGCCACAGAGGCATCGTCCACCTCGCGGGCGGCCTTGAACACGGTATCGCGATAGCGCTCATGCAGCTGCTGGAAGCGGGCGTCCTGCACCAGGATCTGGTTGCCGAGTCGGCCCTGATCCAGCAGGTTCCAGCTGAGCGACGGTCCGACGGCCCAGGAGAAGGTCTCGCTGCTGCCACTGGTGGCGCTGACCCCCAGGGTGCCGAGCAGTGTGATGGAGGGGTAGAGATCGCTCTCGGCCACCCCGATGAGGGCCGACTGGGCGGCCAGTTGCCGCTCCGCGACCCGCACGTCGGGGCGACGGCGCAGCAGGTCGGCGGGCATCTCGGCGACCAGGGCTAATTTGCCCTGGGGGATCTTGCCGGTATTGGCCGCCATCTCGGGCAAGGGGCCAGGGGTTCTCGCGAGCAGGGTGGAGAGGGCATTCTGACTCTGGCGCAGGCTGGTCTCGAGCTGAGGTATGCCGGAGAGGGTGCCCAGATACTGGGTTTTGGCTTGCTGCACATCCAGTTCGGCGCTGTTGCCACTTCTGAACAGCCGCTCGGTGATCTCCAGGCTGCGCTGCTGGATGCGGGCGTTCTCATGGGCTATCTGCAGGCGCGCCTCGACGGTTCTGATGCTCACATAGAGCTGGGCCACCTGAGCGGCCATCAGTACCTGCACATCGTCGTATTGCGCCAGGGTGGCGAAGTAGTTGGCATCCGCCGATTCGACGCCGCGCTGGAACTTGCCCCAAAAATCGAGCTCCCAGCCGAGGTTGAAGCCGGCGCCATAACTGCTGCCAGCGCTGCTATGACCGTTGCGGGTCTGGCCGGCCTGCAAAAACTCCCCGGTGCCCACCGTGGCCTGCGGCCCGAGCAGGCTCTCGGCGATGCCTAGCTGGGCCTGGGCTTCCAGGATCCTAAGGCCCGCGATCCGCACATCCGGGTTCTTGCGAAAGGCCTCTTCCACCAGGGCGCTGAGCACGGGGTCATTGAGCTGTTGCCACCACTGGCGATAATCGGCGGCTGACGCTCCCTGCTGACGGTCGCTTGGGCTGTGCCAGGCTGCCATCTCCTTGACTTGAGGGGTCTGATAGTCGGGGCCCAGCACTGTGCAGGCCCCCAGAAACAGGCATGCGCCCCCGGTGAACAGGGGGCGCATGAAGTGGAAATCGACGACCATGGATTATTGTTCCGCGCGGGGCTGACCTTCGTTGACCCAGGCCATGAAGATGCGATAACCGATGGAGAGCAGGGTGGCGCCGATAAACATGCCGAGGATGCCGTTGGTCGCCATGCCGCCGAGGGCGCCGAGCAGCACCACTGGCATGGGGGCGTCCACGCCGCGGCCGAGCAGCAGCGGCTTGAGCACGTTGTCTGCCATGCCGGCGATCACCAGCAGCACGGTGTAAATGATGTTGACCAGGGTGCCGTGATCCCCCGCCATCCACATGTAGGCGATGACAGGGCCCGTGACCAGGATGACGGGCACCTGGGCGATCCCTAGGATCAGCGCCAGCACGAAGAAGATGCCCACCGCCGGGATGCCGGCAAGGGACATGATGATGCCCGCCAGCAGGGCCTGGATGAAGGCCACGCCGATCACCCCCTGTGCCACCGCCCTGATGGTGCTGGTGCACAGCTTGGTCAGGGCGATACCCTTGTTCTCATCGGTGAAGCGTATGGCGATGCGACTGGCACTGACGGCGCCCGGTGCACCCCAAGCCATGATGATGCCGGCGACGATAAAGGAGGCGACGAAGCCCAGCAGGCCGCCCCCCATGCTGGCCAGCATGCCGACGACCTGCTTAGCGAGCTCACCGAGCTGGGGCTGGTAGCTTTTGATCAGACTCGGCAGATCGGTGGAGGCCTTCAGCCAGATGGCATGCAGCTTCTCTCCCACCAGGGGAATGGCGGCGACGCTGTCGGAGGGGGCCGGAATGGTCAGGGTGTTGTTGCCGACCTTGTCGACCAGGGAGCTGACGCTGTCACCGAGGGAGCTGACCATGGCGATGGTTGGCGCGACGATGAGCAAGATCCCAAGCAACACCAGCAGGGTGGATGCGCGACCTTGCTTACCACCGAGACGCGCGGCGAAGCGCTGATGGAGGGGGTAGAGGGTGACCGCCAGGATCAGGGCCCACAGCATCATGTTCATGAAGGGGGAGAAGACGGTAAAGCAGAAGGAGGCCAGTCCCAGGATAAGCCCGAATTTGATAAACATATCCAGGAATCGGGTCACCAGTCTTTTTTCGACTACGGCGAGTTCGTTATTTTCCATTCTGGTATGACTCCAACAGGTGATGAGCACACAACGATGCTGGCCCGACATGAACGCCGGGCCAGCAGGAATAAAGTCGCGCAGTAATAAATGAACCTGAGTTCAAGAATTGGGGTGCGCCTAGGTATTGCAACATGCCCGTGCTTCATTTATGGCACAGGCAATGGGCTTGTAAAGATGCGAGCTAACTATTTGATATTTATTTGATTGATTGCGCGATTTTGGCGGTGGTAGAGGATAAATAGTCCGCCCGTACCACACAAGTGAACTATTGTTTCCAGTTTAGCCTGGGTTCAGAAAACAGCAGGAATTCGACATCTATATAATAGACAATCGAGGGGGAGTTTCGAATGGATTGTATTATTATGCGGCAAGAAAGCAGAGAGAGATGCTGTCATATCATGAGTAAATAGAGACTCATTCTGGTTTTATGATTTTGTATTAATGGGTCGGGATCCTTTATTCTATTGACCATCATGCCGCGCCAGCGGCGAACTCACCCCGGGATGAAACCTATGCGCTTATTTGAGCTCAACGCCTCGCTTCGCGTCTCCAGATTGCTGCGCCGCGGATCGGCCTTGCTGCTGGCAACCGTGATGCTGGCCGGTTGCGGCCCTGACCCCTCAGACAAGACGCAATCCGAGCCCGCCGCCACCGCGCCAGCGCAGGCGGGGGCACCGAGCGAGGTGAGCCAGGCCAGCGCCCGTCAATACCGTGACGCCCCTGCGCTGGCACTGGTGTTCTCGGGCATGCTTTCCCCCAGACGCAGCTGGCAGAGCTGGCTTGTCGTGAGCGAGGGGGGCAAGCAGGTGCAGGGGGAGTGGATCCTGGCCGAGGATGGTCGCACCCTCTATTTCCCGAACGTTGAGCCAAACAAGAGTTATGAGGTGAGCCTCAAGGAGGGACTGGGACCCAAGGCCCAGCACTGGACCCTCAAGACCCGGCCGCTGGAGGCGGGGGCCTCCTTCACCGCCAGCGGCATGGTGTTGCCGCTGCGCCAGGAGCTGCGCCTGCCCATCAGCGCGGTCAACGTGGATGAGGTCAATATCGACTTCTTCAGGATTGATGCGGATTATCTGCCCCGTTTCCTGGCCGAGTACAAGCCGGGGGCCGGCATGGGCAACTGGGATCTGGAGCAGGTCAGTGCGCGGGCCAAGCGGGTGTTCAGCGGCCGTTATGCCCTGGCGCTCGATCCCAATCGCCGCGAGACCCGCCTCATCAACGTGAAGGAGCCGCAACTGGCGGAGGCCGGGGTCTATTTTGCGGTTATGTCCCCCCTTGGCGACTACAACTGGCGCAAGGAGACCACCTATTTTGCGGTGAGTGACATGGGCCTGAGTGCCCGTCGCTATCCGGATCAGCTGGAGGTGTTTGTCAGCTCCCTGGCCAGCGCCTCTCCCCTCAAAGACGTGCAACTCTCCCTGCTCGACGAGAAGGGTACCCGGTTGCAGGTGCAGAGCACGGATGCCCAGGGTCATCGCCGCTTCGAGCAGATACAAGGTGCCCGCTTGCTGCTGGCCGAGCAGGGCAAGCACCTGGCGGTGCTGCGCCTCGATGGCACTGCGCTGGATCTTTCCGCCTTCGATCTGGGCACCCAGCCCTGGCAAGCCCAGCAGCTCTATCTGTTCAGCGGGCGGGATCTCTACCGCCCCGGCGAGCGGCTCGACAGCGAGATCCTGCTCAAGGGGCAGGATGGCCAGCTGTTGCCCGGCATGGCGGTGGAGCTGGAGGTGAAGCAACCGGACGGTCAGCTGCTCGAGCAGAAGCGCTTGCTGCCGGACAACCTGGGGGCGGCCGGCTACAGCCTGAGATTGCCCCAGGATGCGCCTCTGGGTCGCTGGACCATCAGCCTGAGAACCGCCGCCGGCAGCCGCTTCGAGTGGCCCTTCCTGGTGGAGGAGTTTCTGCCGGAGCGCTTGAAGCTGCAGCTCGGCACCGGGCCGGACGGGGAGCTGCTCGGCGATGCCGATGCGCTGACGCTGCCGCTTAAGGGCGATTACCTCTATGGCGCCCCTGCCAGTGGCACCAAGGCCAAGGCCGAGGTGAAGATAAGCCGCGCCCTCATGCCGTTCAGTGCGTGGCAAGAGTTCACCTTGGGGGATGTGCTGCTCATCGAGCAGGCCAAGGAGCTGGAGCCGGTTACCCTGACCCTGGATGAACAAGGGCAGGGGCGCTTTGCCCTCGGGGATCAGCTGGAAGAGGTGAAGGCCCTGGGGCCCCTCGAGGTGAGTTATCGGGTGTCGCTGTCCGAGCCCGGTGGCCGGGCGGTGAACCGCAGCCGCACCCAGTTCGGCTGGCCGGCGGGGAGCCAGTGGCCCGCCCTCAAGGCGGATTTCGTGCCTGACAGAGTTGAGGGGGGCCGGCCGCTGCCGTTCCAGATCCTCAATCTGGATGAGCGTGGCCAACCGGTCGCGGGGGAGGTGAAGGTACGCCTCATCAACGAATACCGGGACTACTACTGGCATTACGCGGGTGGCGAGGGCTGGAAGTACGAATTCAATCCCCAGCCCTACCTGGAGCAGGAGCAGACCCTGCAACTGGACGGCAAGGGGCCGACCGCGCTCAGTTTGCCCCTCGCCGCCGGCTGGTATCGGCTCGAAGTGGAGAACAGCCAGGGTCATCAATCCAGCCTGAGAGTGGAGATCGGCAGCTATGCCTGGGGCGGCGGTGGCGAGCAGGCTCGCCCGGACAAGGTCGCCATCAGCCTCGACAAGCGCGCCTATCAGGCCGGAGACAAGGCCAAGGTGACCCTGGTCGCCCCGCGCGCAGGCAAGGGACTGCTGATGGTGGAAGATGGCGATGGCCTGCGCTGGTGGCAGCGCATCGAATTGCAAGCCGAAGGTGGTGACTTGAAAACGGGGCGTGGGGAGTTCGAGATCCCCATCAGTCCGGAGTGGCTACGTCATGACCTGCATATCTCGGCCCAGATAGCGGCGCCCGATGCTGAATCCGCAGCGGCGGGCAGCGCCAAACAGGTGCAGAGCCTGCGTGCCGTGGGCCTGGTGCCGCTGACCCTAGATCGGGAGGCTCGCCGTTTGCCGCTGACCTTGAGTGCGCCGGACAAGGCGGTGCCCCTGACTCGCCTCGAGGTGACGGCCAGCTCCACCCCCAACAGCCGAGGTCGGGTGGTGCTGGCGGCGGTGGACAGGGGGGTGCTCAACATCAGCGACTATCAGCCTCTGGATCCCTTCGAGATCTTCTTCGGTCGCAAGCGCTTCGCCCAGGACCTGTTCGATAACTACGGTCAGGTGATCCCCCCTCAGGATGGCAAGCTGGCGCGCCTGAACTATGGCGGCGATGCGCCTTCCTTAAAGAAGGGCGGCGCCCTGGAGAGCCGGGTCGAGGTGGCGGCGCTCTGGAGTGGAGAGGTGAACTTCGATGAGAGCGGCAAGGCGGTCATTCCGCTGGATTTGCCGAACTTCAACGGCGAGCTGGCGCTGATGGCCCTGGCTTGGAACGAGCAGCAGGTCGGCCAGGCCGAGCGCGCCGTCAAGGTGGTTTCCCCCCTGGTGGCCGAGATAGGCTGGCCGCGCTTCGGCGCTCGCGGGGACGCGACCCGCGCCCTGGTGCAACTGCGCAACATGAGCGGCGAGGATCAGTCGCTCGCCCTGACCTGGACCCTGAGTGGCGGCCTGCAGGCGGGCACTGAACTGCCTTCCACTCTGGCGCTTAAAAATGGCGAGGAGCGCTGGCTCACCCTGCCGTTCACCGTGACAGGGGCGAGCGGGGTGGCGCGTCTGCAACTGGCCGCCAGCGGCAAGGACTTCGTGATGAGCCGCGACTGGTCGCTGCCCCTGCGATCTCCCTGGCCGGCCCAGACTCGTCAACGCTATCAGATGCTGGCCCCCGGTCAGCAGATGAGTTTCGCCCCGGACGAGCTGGCAGGGCTGGCCCCCGCCAATTTGCAGGGGTTGCTGAGCCTCTCCGGCACCCCGCCCTGGGATCCGGCGGCCCAGTGGCAGGCCCTGGCTGATTACCCCTACGCCTGCCTGGAGCAGACCCTGTCCCGCGCCTGGCCCTATGAGCTCACTACGCCTGCCGAGCGGGAGGCCTGGTCCCGGTCTCTGCCGAAACAGGACAAGACGCCGAGCGAGGCGGAAGTACAGCGGACCCTGATGCAGCGACTGCAACGGCTACAACTGCCGAGCGGTGGCTTCGGTCTCTGGGATGGGCGCTCGGACGAGGAGCAGTGGCTCACCGCCTACGCCGCCGACTACCTGCTGACCCGCAAGGAGGCCGGGGAGGCGGTACCGGAGGCCATGCTGAGCCTGGCCCTCATGCGGCTGCAGAACTACCTCACCGACAGTCAATATGGCGAGCGCTGGAGCAGTGCCCCCGAGCACAGCCGGCTGGCCTATCAGGCCTACAGCGCCTATGTGCTGGCACGGGTGGGCAAGGCGCCGCTCTCCACCCTGAGGCTCATCTGGGAGCAGCAGGCGGATCATGCCCGCTCTGGCCTGCCCCTGCTGCACCTCTCCCTCGCCCTGTCGGCCATGGGAGATGAGCAAGGGGGCGCTGCAGCCCTGACCCGGGCGCTGGCCACCGAGCGGGGGGATGATTACCTCGCGGATTATGGCTCCCCCCTGCGGGACGGGGTCCTCGAGCTCGCCCTGCTACGTCAGCACAAGCTGGCCGAAGGGAGCTGGCCTGCCTTGAGTGCCAAGCTGGCCGATACCCTGGCCCACCGTCAGTGGCTCAGCACTCAGGAGCGGCTCGCCCTGCTGCGCCTGGCCCAGGTCGACCCCGCCGTCGACTGGCAGGCCAGGGTAGCGAGCGCGAGTGGCGAGAAGCCCCTCGCCGGCCAGACAAGTCAGCAGTTCGGTGCTCCCGAGGCGTTGGATGTCACGGGGGTAAGCAATGACGGCAAGGGCTCCCTCTATGTGCAGCGCACCCTCATCGGCTACCCGGAGCAGGCGCCCGCGCGTCTCAGTCAGGGGATGAGTGTGACCCGCAGCTGGTTCAATAGCGATGGCAAGCAGTTCGATCCCGCCAAGGTGCGGGTCGGCGATCTGGTGGTGGTGCGGCTCAACGTATCGAGCGAGCAGGCGGTGCCCGATGCCCTGCTGGTGGAGATGTTGCCGGCGGGCTTCGAGCTGGAAAACCCGGCCCTTGGCAACAGCATCAAGCTCGAGGAGTTGAAGATCGAAGGCAAGCCCGCCTGGCAGAGCGACTGGAACGACTACCTCAAGCATCAGGAATTCAGGGATGACCGCTATACGGCCGCCCTGGACTTGAGCGAGGGGGGCAATCAGCAGCTGGTTTACCTGATGCGGGCGGTGACTCCTGGCCACTACCAGGTGCCGCCGACTCAGGTGGAGGACATGTATCGCCCCGAACTTCGGGCGGTGGGGCAGGACATCCACGAGGTGACCATCTCTGAGTAAGGCCCCCATGCAAGAGGAGGTGCGTCCAGCCGGTTGTGGGCACAAGGCACGCCAGTGGCTGCATAAGTACTGGCTTGCCCTGCTTCGGGGGCTGCGCCGCCTGCCGTTCTGGTTGCGCCTTTGGGTTGCCGGGGTGGGAGCCTTGTTCCTGCTGCTGGTGGCGCTGGACAGGGTCTTCCCGCCGCCGCCGCTGGATCCCGCCTATGCGCGGGTGGTGCTCGACAGCCAGGGCAAGCCGCTGCGGGCCTTCGCCGATACCAGCGGGGTCTGGCGCTATCCGGTCACCCTGGCGCAGGTCTCCCCGCGTTACATAGAGGCGCTGCTCGGCTATGAGGATCGCCACTTCTGGCAACACCCCGGGGTCAATCCCTACGCCATGGCGAGGGGTGTCTGGCAGTGGCTGCGCTATGGGCGGGCCGTCTCCGGCGGCTCTACCCTCACCATGCAGGTGGCGCGGCTCATTGAACCCTACCAGAGATCCATTCCCGGCAAGCTGCGCCAGATGGCGCGAGCACTACAGCTGGAATGGCACTACGACAAACGTACCCTGCTCACCGTCTACCTCAATCGGGCCCCCTTTGGCGGCAACCTGGAAGGGGTGCAGGCCGCGAGCTTTGCCTATCTCGGCAAAAGTGCGGCCAAGCTCACCCACGCGGAGGCGGCCCTGCTAGCTGTGCTGCCCCAGGCCCCCAGCCGTTATCGGCCGGACCGGCACCCGGAGCGGACCCGCGCCGCCCGGGACAAGGTGATGCAGCGGTTGGTCAGGCAGGGCACCTGGTCCGAGTCTGTCTGGGAGCAGGGACGGATCGAGCCCGTGCTGGCCCGCGGTCATTTCACCCCCATGGAGGCGCCGCTGTTTGCCCGCCTCGCCGCCAACAGCCAGCCGGGCGCCCTGGTGCATACCACCATTGACGGCAATCTGCAGCGCTGGATGGAGGACAGGGTCGAGAGCTATATCCGCCGCTTCCCGGAGCAGACCTCGGCGGCCCTCTTGCTGGTGGACAACCAGACCATGGCGGTGCGGGCCTACGTGGGCAGCGCCGAGTATGGCAACCTGAGGCGCCACGGCTACCTCGACATGGTGCAGGCCATTCGCTCACCTGGCTCCACCCTCAAGCCCTTCATCTATGGCCTGGCGCTGGACGCGGGGCTGGTGCATTCGGCCTCCCTGCTCTCCGATGCGCCGCGCCTCGGCTCTGACTATCGCCCCGCGAACTTCACCGGCGCCTTCCAGGGGCCCGTGACCCTGACCCAGGCGTTGCAGCAGTCCCTCAACGTGCCAGCGGTGCAGGTGCTGGAGGCACTGGGGCCGGATACCCTGGTCAACCGGTTGGACAATGCGGGAGTGCGGCTGGCCCTGTCCGATAAACCCAACCCGGCCATTGCGCTGGGGGCGGCGGGCATTCGGCTGGAGCAGCTGGTGGCACTCTACAGCGCCCTCGCGCGCCAGGGGCAGGTGGCGATGCCGGTCTGGCTCGCAGGGCAGCAGGCGGTGTCGCGCCCCTTGCTGAGTCCGGGGGCGGCCTGGATCGTCTGGCACATATTAAGCACCCAGGGGCGCGCCGATCAGCCCTTCGCCAGCGAGGCGACCGGGCGAGTGAACCGATTGGCCTGGAAGACCGGCACCAGCTACGGCTATCGCGACAGCTGGGCGCTCGGGGTCTCCGGGTGCTGGACCATTGGCGTCTGGCTCGGGCGTCCGGACGGCACCCCCTTGCCGGGTTTCTACGGCCAGAGTGCGGCCATTCCCCTGCTGCTCTCGGTCTACTCCCGTCTCGGCGATACCAGTCCCTTGCCGGCGCAGCCCAATACCGTGAGCGAGGCCGAGATCTGCTGGCCGCTGGGGCGGCGTGAGAGCATCACTCAGGCCGGGACCTGTCTGCAACATCAGAGCGCCTGGCTGCTGGATGAGCGAGATCCCCCCACCTTGCCGGATCCCATGGACTGGCCTTCGCCGCTGCGCAAGGTGGCCCAGACCGGGGAGGGCAAACCGACCCTTGCCCGCTGCAGCGATGCTGAGGGCTTTGCCTGGCGGGCGCTCTGGCCACTCTCGCTTGAACCCTGGCGACGACTTGACGAGCGACGTCAGCGCTTGCTCGCCAGCCACTGCGCGGGCGAGGCGCACGGCGCCGATCAGCAGGCCCCCATCCGCATCGTCGCCCTGGGGGAGGGCAACCTTATCCGCAGTCAGCGCTATCGATTGCAGCCCAAGGTACTCGGTGGCATAGGTAAGGCGCACTGGTTTTTGAACGGCGAGCGGCTGCGCTGGGATGGCGACCAGGTGCTGAGCGCGGCGGGACGCTATCAGCTGGTAGTGGTTGATGAGGCGGGAAACAGCGATCGCATCGAGTTTCGACTGGAAAACCCCTCCTGAGCAGAAGGGGTCTCTCTTTGAGTCAAAAAATGCGCGACAAAATATTGACGCACATCCATCTCAGACGCCGATGGAGGACGCAAGAGCCGTGTCGACAACGGCTCAGGGTTTGACCTGACCCAGCCGGGTGAAGAAGTGCTGACTCTTGCGCTGGTGGAAGTGACTCTTCTTGATGGAGTGGAAGATGAGCTCGCTGTCCGGATGGCTCGCCCTGAGGCGGTGGATCATCGCCATGGCCGGCAAGCCAGTGCTGACGAGCGTGGTGAGCGGCAGACTCTGGGTGTCGGCGCCCAGCAGCAGATTGAGCCCCTGCTGGGCCTGCTCGAAGCGGGTCAGCACCTCGGGCTCGGCATAGCCGCTGCCGAGCATGGCGAGCAGGGCATCGAGGGCCTGATGAAACGCCGCCAGCTGCTGGCGAAAGCCGCTGCGGCCACGCAGGGCAATGAGTTCGGCAAACGGGATCTCGGCCAGGTGAGTGGGTACTCGCAACGGGATCTCGAGGTGGAAGCAATCCTGCCCGCCCCGGTTGTGGTAGCGGGATTCGAGCAGGTGCAGCAATCGGTCCAGGTAGTCGTGATCCGTGATGAGGGCGCCGTCATTGGCGAGCGCCCACTCACGGGCGAGGCGCATGGAGAGCAGGTTCGCGAAGCGCCTTGCCATCCGTATCCCCCCCTCGTCCTGCGTGGCGAAGCCGTGGCTCAGGCAAAAACCGTGCAGCTGCTCCAGACCCGATTGGGCCGGGCAGAAGCAGTCGTGGTTCGCGCTTGAGCGCCAGCGGGTGATCAGCTCCTTGTTGCCAAACACCTTGTGGCGCACGAAGTCCGGGGCGATGAGGCCGGTGATCTGACTCTCGATCTGGGGGCTGATGGCGGCAAAAAAATCGGCATCCGGCCGCTCGGCCAGCAGATCGGTCTGCTGGCGCAGGGTCTCCAGCAGGGCGGTCAGGCCGCTCTTCTCACTCACGGTGAAGACGAAGGAGAGTCGCTCCAGATAGATGAGGGCAAACTTGAGCCAGAGCTCATCCCGCACTTCCATGCCGGGGTAATAGATATAGGTCTTCATCACAGTCATGTTGCCAAGGCGCAGGCTCGGGAATATACGCAAGATTGCCGCGTGGCCGCAAACATTGCGTGGGAAAATGCGGGGAAAGGGTGGGCTGTGCTCAGTCAGTAGGCGCTGGCCCTAAACTTCTGATATAATTCGCGCCCTTAAATCAAGGCCACCCGAGTCATCATCATGAAGTTCATTATCAAGCTGTTCCCGGAAATCACCATCAAGAGCAAGTCAGTGCGCCAGCGCTTCACCAAGATGCTGCAGGGCAACATCCGTAACGTGTTGCGCCGCTTTGACGAAGATGCCCGCGTGCGGATGGATTGGGACAAGCTGGTGGTGAGCTCCCGCAATGATCAATACCATGCCCAGTACCTGGAGACCCTGGCCTGCATTCCGGGCATCCAGTATTTCCTCGAGGTGAAGCTGAGCAACTTCACCGATCTGCACGACATCTTCGAGCAGACCCGCGCCGTCTGGGGGGATCGCCTGAAAGGCAAGACCTTCTGCGTGCGTGCGCGCCGGGTCGGCAAGCACGACTTCAGCTCCCTCGAGCTGGAGCGTTACGTGGGCGGTGGCCTCAACCAGCACTGCGAGACCGCCGGTGTGCGCCTGAAGAAACCCGATATCCAGGTCAACCTGGAGGTGGAGAACGATGAGCTCTACATCATCAGCGCGGTTCACCACGGCATAGGTGGCTACCCCATGGCGACCCAGGAAGACGTGCTGAGCCTGCTCTCTGGCGGCTTTGACTCGGGCGTTGCCTCCTATCAGTTCATCAAGCGCGGTTGCCGGGTGCACTACTGCTTCTTCAACCTGGGCGGTGCTGCCCACGAGATCGGCGTCAAGCAGGTGGCCTACTACCTGTGGAACAAGTTCGGCGCCTCCCACAAGGTGCGCTTCACCGCCATCGACTTCGAACCCGTGGTCGCCGAGATCCTGGAGAAGATCGACAACGGCCAGATGGGGGTGGTGCTCAAGCGCATGATGATGCGCGCCGCCGGCCAGGTCGCCGAGACCTTCCAGATCCCGGCGCTGGTGACCGGCGAGTGCGTGGGCCAGGTCTCCAGCCAGACCCTCACCAATCTTAACGTCATCGACCGGGTGACCGACAAGGTGATCCTGCGTCCCCTCATCACCTGGGACAAGCCGGACATCATCGCCGAGGCGCGTCGCATCGGTACCCTGGAGTTCGCCGAGACCATGCCCGAATACTGCGGCGTCATCTCCAAGAAGCCGACCGTGAAGGCGGAGCTGTCTCGCATCGAGGCGGAAGAGGGCAACTTCGATTTCGGCATCCTGGACAAGGTGGTGAGCGAGGCGCGTTACCTCGATATCCGCCGCATCGGCGAAGAGACTTCTGCCCAGGTGCAAGAGGTGGAAATGACCCAGGAGCTGGCCGCCGGCGAAGTCATCCTGGATATCCGCTCTGCCGATGAGCGTGACGAGAAACCGCTGGTGGTGGAAGGTCGCGAGGTGTTGCACATCCCCTTCTTCAAGCTGGCGACCGCCTTTGGCGATCTGCCCAAGGAGCAGACCTACCTGCTCTACTGCGATCGCGGCGTGATGAGCAAGCTGCAGGCGCTCTATCTGAAGGAGCAGGGCTTTGACAATGTGAAGGTCTATCGCCCGTAAGCATTCGCTTCATTTACGACATAAAAAAATCCGGCCATGATGCCGGATTTTTTTATTTCACAAGCGGTGCGCTTATGGGCAGGGGACAGGGGTGAAGGTCTCCTGACCCTGACAGCGCCAGCCCATCTCGGCCTGACGCATCTGCCACAGGTTGTTGCTGCGAAACAGGGTCAGGATATAGAGCATGTCGCTCTTGTGGCCGTCGAGGGCAACCGAGAGCACCAGATCCTTGTCCAGCTGTTGGGCATGGATGCGGCTAGGGACGTCGTCATGGCCGACGAAACGTCGCGCCACTTCACGGTAGTCGTTGACCCAACCCTGCTGATTGCTGCTCGCCAGACGGATCTGCTGATTGAACTGCTGCACCGGGGTCGATGCCAGGCGTCCGAACAGGGCCTGTGCGCCGGCATGAGCCGTCGCCACCGTCATCAGGAGGAATGTGGTAATGAGCCCAAGTTTTTGCATGAGGTATTCCGGCTTAACACGACCACTGTATGACAACAGAAAAGCGGGCTTGGTTCAATCTTGCCTCGTCGGGTGTGGGATCTCGCTCATTGCCCTCGGGGTCAGTTGCGTTGCAACGAGAAGGTTGGCAGGGACAGATGCCAGTAGATGGCCGCCACCCGCAGGCCGAACACGGTTGTCATGCAGATCAGCATGGCGGTCACCCTGTCCATGTTCACTTCCAGCGCCAGAGTGTACAGGATGCCGCCGAGGATACAGGCGGTGGCGTAGATCTCTTTTTGCAGCACCATGGGCACTTCCCGGGCCAGCACGTCCCGGATCATGCCGCCGGCAACCCCTGTCATGGTGCCCATGAGCACGGCGATTAGCCCGGATGTGCCGAAGTTCAATGCCTTCTGTGCCCCGATCACGGTAAACAGGGCCAGGCCGAAGGCATCCGCCACCGGCAACACATACCAGGGCATGCGTCTTGGCAGCTTGACCATCCACATGCCAAACAGGGCCGTGGCGATGACCACCCAGATATAGAGGGGATCGCGCACCCAGAACACCGGGGTGGCACCCAAGATCATGTCGCGAATGGTGCCTCCGCCGATGGCGGTCACCGCCGCCAGCACCATGACGCCAAAGCCATCCATCCGTAGCCGGCCTGCGACCAGGACCCCGGAGAACGCGAAGACCGCGGTACCAAACATGTCGCTGATATAAACAATCTGCTCAACTAGCGTCTGCATGGGGAACAACTCGGGTCTGATAAGTGATGGGGCGGCGATTTTAGGGGCAAGGGGCGCACTCGAGCAATACTGGCGTGCAAAAGTGGGAGCCAGGCCAAGTTTTCGGTGAATGGCGGGCAGAGGAGGTGCCCGACACGATGAGCTAGCGTCTGCGACTTGGGTTGAGGCGGCTCGTGCGTCTACCTGACGCCGTCTTGGCCTCTGTTGCAAAATACCTCAAACATTTTTCTCAAGGATGGAAAATAGAGGCCGATATATAGGTTAGGCGGCGATAACAGCCTTAAAGGCTGTAAAAAACAAATTAAAGTATCTTAAAACGACGCCGTTAACTAAACATATCAGGCACAAAACAAAACAAAGCCTGAGTGAATTAAAGATAAAATTTAATAGCTTAGGAGAATAGTTATGAGTCTGTATATCAATACCAACGTGTCATCGCTCAACGCTCAGCGTAACATGATGAACAGCACCAAATCCCTGGATACTTCCTACACTCGTCTGGCCTCCGGCCTGCGCATCAACAGCGCCAAAGACGATGCGGCCGGTCTGCAGATCTCCAACCGTCTGACCTCCCAGGTCAACGGTCTGGACCAGGGTAACCGCAACGCCAACGACGGTATCTCTCTGGCACAAACTGCCGAAGGGGCCATGGATGAAGTGACCGGTATGCTGCAGCGCATGCGTACTTTGGCTCAGCAATCTGCCAACGGCTCCAACTCCGCCAAGGATCGGGAAGCCCTGCAGAAGGAAGTG
>NZ_PGCP01000011.1 GCF_002812985.1 Aeromonas lusitana | reverse complement strand
GCGCATTATAGGGAGCGGCGCTGGGATGACAAGGGCTTTTTGTGAAAAAGATCTCGTTTGCTGAAAAAGCAGCCTGAAGAGGATGAAACGCGTTCTTTCACCCTCTTTTACGCCGCTTTTTTGCTCAAGGCTTCGCTCTGGGCCTGGATGTAGTTGACCCAGCTGGTCGCCCGCTGTTGCCAGTTACCATCTTTTTGCAGTTCGAGGGCCAGTTCCAGCGCCTGTGCATACTGCTGTTTATTAAGGTGTGCCTGAACCAGCAGCGCCTTGGCTCTATTACCCTGCTCTCCCTTGGAAGACTTGATAACGGCCAGCTGGCTCATGGCCTCATCGGTCTTGCCTTGCTGCAGCATCAGTTCTGCTGCGCGCATGCCCGCCTTGGGGTGTGCGTACTGTTTGGCGAGCAGTTGCCAGCTGTCGACGGCCTTGGGCCATTCGCGGGCACCTTCCCACAACTGAGCCAGCAACTGCTGATTCTCGGCACTCTGCTTCATTTGCCCCTTGGCCATAGCCGCCTCCAGCAGGCGGGCGCCACGATAGGGCAGCCCCTGCCAGGCATACAGGCGGATCAGCTGACCGCGCGTGGCCACATCATCCATCACTTGGCGATCGATGGCGGTCTGCAACAGTACCAGCGCCTGATCGCCTCGTTTGGCAGAGAGGTTCAAAGAGACCGCCTGCTGCCACCACTTGCTCTCTTTTGGCTCGCGGCGGACAAGCTCCTGCGCCTGATCGGCCGCCACGGCGTAACGCTGCTGGGCGGTCAGCGCCGAGAGACGAATGATCGCCGCCTGCTTGTTCCAGCCTTTTTTCAGCAGTTGCTCGCTCTGGCTGGCCGCTTCACCGTATTGCTTGTTGTGGTAATAGAGGCCTGCCAAACGCAACCTAAGACTGTCGTCGGCCTTGAGCGCAAGGGCAGCCTTGTAGCTGGCGATGGCGCCGGACCAGTTGGATTGCTGAGCCTGGATGTCACCACGCAGACGCAACAGCTGGAGTTGTTGCTGCTCCGGCCACTCTTTATAAGCCAGCGCCTGTTCCACGTAGCGGCTCGCCTGAGTGGTTTGCTGCAAATTGGCCGCCAAGGAGGCCTGCAACTGGGCCAGCCAGGCTTTCTCGGCATCGGATGCAGGTTTGAGTCCACTCGCCTTGTTCTGGGCCTGTTGCCACTGACCAGACTGGTAGAGCTTCATCACGGGCTCCAGCTGGCGGGAGAAATACGGGCTCACCTCCATGGCCAGGCAGGCTTGGCTGACCAGGGCCAGCAGGCAGATCCAGATCCGCAGCATGGTTATGACTCCAATTTGAATTTGAGATTGATGGTTTGTACCAGCTTGTCGGTGGCACCCGGTCTCGGCTGATAGCGCCACTTGCTGACCGCCTGGATGGCGGCCCGCTCAAACTGACGCTTGGGCTTGGCCTCGAGCACTTCCACATCCTGGACGCGTCCATCCGCATCGACCGTGAAGCGCAGGGTGACCGAGCCTTCGATGCCGGCCTGCTGGGCACGATAGGGGTAGACGGGTTCGACTCGCTGCAAAGGGGTCAGCATGTTGCCGACGGCGATGCCCACCCCTTGTGATTCACCGTGGAAGTTGCCACTCGCGACCGGTGCTGGACTGGTGGCAACGCCCGGGGCATAGACCTGCACCGCACTCAGGCTGGAGACGAGATCCAGGCTCGGCTGTACCGAGGGCAGGGGGGCCGCTGCCGGCATGGGCATGGGGGCAGCGGCCAGCGCCGCAGGGGGCTCGGGTAGGGGCTCAGGCTCCTGGGGCACAGGGCGTTCACGCACCTGAACCTCGGTCACCTCGTTTTGCATGTTGATGACGATGGCCTTCTGCTCGGCCGAGTTCTTCTCCCCCTTGGGAGGTTCCACCAGGGTGGCCATGAACAGCAGGATCGCCAGACTGAGAGCGACCCCCAGTCCCAGGCTCATCAGCTTGTACTTCATTTCGGCGCTACCGCCACGGCGATATTGGCGATCCCGGCCGCCTTGGCCTCATCCATCACCCGCACCACACGGCCATGGGGCACCCGCTCATCCGCCTGGATAACCAGGCTGGCATCTGGTTGCTCAGTCAGCAGACGGGCCAAGCTGGCTTGTACGCGCTCCACATCGACCTGCTTGCGGTCGAGGAAGATCTGCCCCTGGGCACCGATGGCCAGCATGATGCTGGAGGATTTCTGGGGCTTGGCCTCGCTGGCCTGGGGTCTGTGTACCTCGAGCCCGGCCTCGCGCACGAAGGAGGTGGTCACGATGAAGAAGATCAGCATGATGAACACGATATCCAGCATGGGGGTCATGTCGATCTGCACTTCATCACGCTGACGTTTGGATTGCCGTCTCATTGCATTACCTTCTCTTCTCGCAAGCCGTCACGAGTCTTGGCCAGCGCACGCTTGGCCCGGCTCTCGAGCCGGCTGAGTAACAACACACCGGACAGCGCCACCACCATGCCCGCCATGGTGGGGATGGTGGCGCGGGAGATCCCGCCCGCCATACTTTCCGGGTTAAAGCGGTTGGCCGCGGCCAACGCATCGAATACGCCTATCATGCCGGTGACAGTGCCGAGCAGACCCAGCATGGGGCAGAGCACTACCAGGGTGCGGATGAAGATCAGATGGCGATTGAGCTCGAGCTCGGCCTCGGCCAGCCAGCGGCCACGGATGGCCTTGGCATGCCAGCTGTGATGCTCGCTACGGGCCTGCCAGCGGCCGAACAGCTGACGCTGCAAGGGGCTGAACCCCAGATGCAGGTAGAGCAGCCGCTCGATCATCAGGATCCACATCAGCACCAGCAGGGCCAGGATGACCCAGAGCACAGGGCCACCACGGCCCATGAAGCTCTGCAACTGTTGCCAGATGTCGAGCATCATGCCACCCGCTCCATCCCATCCGCGTTACTCTCGGCCCGTTCGGCCAGGATGCCGGCGACTTGCTGCTCCAGCACATTGGAGAGTTCGGTGAAACGAGACTGCAGCAGGCTGTGAGCCAGGATCAGCGGAATGGCGGCCACCAGCCCCTGTACCGTGGTGATCAGCGCCATGGAGATGCCGCCCGCCATGATCTTGGGATCACCGGTACCAAACTGGGTGATGGCCTGGAAGGTGCCGATCATGCCGGTCACAGTGCCGAGCAGACCCAGCATGGGGGCGATGGCGGCGATGACCTTGACCATGCCGATACCGCGCTCGAGGCGGGGGGTTTCCTGCAAGATAGCCTCGTCCAGACGCAGTTCGAGGGTCTCCATGCTCAGCTCGGGGTGTTGATCCGCCACAGTCAGCACCCGACCGAGGGCATTGTCGGTGTGGTATTCGCCGCTCTTAAGCTGACGGCGCACTCGGGTCAGTTCACGGGACAGGGTCCACAACCGCACGCCGGCGATGCCCAGACCGATGGCGGCCAGCAGCACTATGATGGCGCCAACCTGGCCCCCTTGCTGGACTTGCTGCCAGAAGGTGGGCGCCTGAGCCAGCATATCGAGCAGCACGCCGTGGGAAGGATCCAGCGGCAAGGCTTCACCCTCCTTGCCCTGATAAGCGGTCAACTCGGATTGCAGGGCACCGGGCAGACCCAGTACCGGACTCAGCCCTTCACCGCTCGGTTGCAGATAACCTGCGCTGCCAAACAGCGCGAAGCTACCGACCCGGGTCAGTGTCTGTTCACTGGCTGCACCCTGAGCGTCGAGCACCTTGCCGCTGAACTGGGTGACACGGCCCGACTCGCGGATCTCTTGCATCAGGGTGGCGGGCAGCAGGGCGAGGGCGGCGCGATCCGGCACCTGCTTGTCCTGAGCCATCGCCTTCAGCGCGGCCAAGCGGTCCGGATGTTGTCCCTGAACGGAAGAGTCAGCCAGCAGCTTGACCGCATCGCTAGCCCCCTGACGGGTCACGGCGAAGATCTCGTTCATGTCGCCGGAGGCTTGCTCCCACTGGCCCTTGAGTTCAACCAACTGCTTTTCGTTGTCGGCAAACTGGCTCGCCAGCTGTTTGCTCAGGCTTTGGGCCGCGACCAGCTTGGCACGGGCGCTGTTCAACTCGGAGGAGACGGACGCCAGATCCTGCTGGGCAGTCTGTTCCCGGGCCTGCTCCTGTGCCTGCCAGTCTTCATTGGCGACAGCCAGCGGAGAGCCTAGGGAGAGGAGGGTGATAAGGGGGAACCACTTCATGGCTGCTCTCATGATTGGGACTCCTGGCTACGGGCGACGGACAGGGGCACATGCAACAGTTGCGGGACTTTCTTGTCGGCCGCCATGTCCAGCGCATCGGCGATGGGCGACAACCATTCACTGTCGAGCGCCAGCCATTGCTTGCTCTCGGCAGACCAGCGCCAGGCCTGGCTGCGATCCGCCGTCATGGCCAGCAGGGAGACGCGGCCCAGGGCCAGCACATCGACCCGGCGCTCGGCACCATCCAGCACCAGCTGCGCAGGATAGGCATCCATCCGGCTGCCATATTCCGCTTCGATCTGGTAGGCCTGCAGCAGTTGACGGAATTTCTCCGCCTCGCTCACATCGGCCCGCGCCAGGGTCACCTTGAGCTGCTCGACTCGCGCCAGCCTGTCCTCTTTGCGCAGAGGAATATCGTCCTGCACCAGCTGTTCCAAATCGGCCTGCATCTGCAACATCAGGGGGATCAGCCCTTGCCGGGTCTGCTCCACCGCCGCCAGCTGACTGGTCAGTTTGCCCAGCTCATTTTGCTGATCGACCACCAGTGATTGCATGTAGCGGTTGTAGGCTTCCAGATCACGCAGCTGGAGTTGTGCATTCTGCAACTCCACGCGGGCGGAGACGGCCGCATCAGCCGCTTTTTCCACACGCTGTTGGGAAGATTTTCCATCAGCTATGCTGTTCTTCAGTGCGGGCGCGACCAGATCATCTGCATTGGCGACGAAATGCGCGGCCAGTGGCAACAAGGCCAGACCCCAGAGCTTTTTCATGGTACATAATCTTAACAATGATAACTATTCTCATTGTCTCAAAGAGTAGTGCCAGTGGCAATCAGATGATTTTCTTGGCCTCTGGCTGAAAAAACAGGATAATTTTTAGACAAGCACGGGAGTTACTGGCGTTGGTACTAACAACACCACATTAAATAACTAAAAAATGTCTTTTCGATCAGGATGATAAATGGTCGAAAAAGGAGAATGACATGTTCAACGATGCGATCTGGGAACACATAGATCGGTTCACCAAGGCCAAGAAGACGAGCGAGATCCAGCAACAACTGGAGCGTTTCAGTCATCAAATGGGTTTTGATTACTTCCGTCTGCTGATTATTTTCCCCATCAGCATGCAGAAATCCCATGTGGCATTGTTTAACAACTGCCCGACCAGCTGGTTTGATGCCTATACGGAGCGGCACTACCTGACTCAGGATCCAGTGGTCTTTCTGGGGCTCAAGCAGACCCAGCCCATCTTCTGGAACAAACTCGATTGCGACTCGCCTTGGCTGCCCAGCGCCAGCCGGGAAGTCATGAACCTGGCCGCCGATTTCGGGGTCAGGAACGGCGTATCCTTCCCGCTGCACACCCCACAGGGAGAACACGGTATCCTCTCCTTCATCAGCAAGGAAAAATCCAATTCCGACCTGATGTTTGAAAACGTTCCCTTGCTGTCATTCTGTGCCAGCTACATCTTCAACTCGGCGCTGCAGCTGATCAAGAGCAGGCCGGATCTGATGAAGTACCTGGCCGAGCTGTCGGATCGGGAGAAGGAGTGCCTGTTCTGGGCCAGCGAGGGCAAGACCTCCTGGGAGATTGCTACCATCCTCGGGATCAGCGAGCGTACGGTAAACTTCCACCTCAATCAGGTCACCAACAAGACCGACTCCAAGAACCGCAATCAGGCGATCGCCAAGAGCATCTCCAGCGGCATCATAGTGCCCTCGCTGAGCGATGTGACCATCACCAACCTGCGCCTGTCCTAGGCTGCGCAGCGTCAACGAAAAGAGCCGCAGAGTGCGGCTCTTTTTTATGACTTGGACTTCTGGTCCGACACAGTAATGCCTACGGGCGGGTTCCGCCTAGCCTGTGCCCTCCAATTGCGCCAGCGCGGCATCGAAGTCGAAGCGATCGACCCGCTGGGCGACCCTGGCCAGGCGATCAGCCAGCTCGGGGGGGAGGGCGAGGGCCCGCAGCTCCACCAGCGCCTCGACGGCCTCGCTGTCACTCTCGGCCAGCAGATGACCCAACCTGAGCAGCTTGGACTGCAACTCTGCCTCAGGCGCTTGCACGGCAATGGCTTGCGCCGCCCCTTTATCCGCCAGCTGGACCAGGGTAACGAACACGGGCGCCAAGGCTTGTTCCACCTCGGCCAACGCCATCTGGATTGATTCACTACTGGCGTGGCTCTGACAGAGCCGCTCCAGTGCCGCTGCCGCCTGCGCCACGCCAAATGCGCCAATATTGCCAGCGGTTCCCTTGAGGCTGTGGGCGAGGCGGGTCGCCGCCATAGAATCCGGATCGACAAGGGCCAGCTCGAACTGTCTGGTGAACCCCTGATTGGCGCCGTGAAACGTGTGCAGCAACCTGTGATAGAGATCCGCATGCCCCTGGCAGGTCGCCATTCCGGCTATCTGATCGAGCCCACCCGGTTCGGCAAGCTGGCCGGGGTCAGACGTTACGGCATCAGTTGCGAGCACGGGCGTATGGACGCGCGGCTTGATCCACTTAGCCAGGGTCGCAAACATGGCCGCCACGTCGAGCGGCTTGGCGATGTGATCGTTCATGCCGCAAGCCAGCGCCTGCTCCCTGTCCCCTGTCATGGCGTTGGCGGTCATGGCGATCACCGGCAGGCTGGCAAAGCGCTGCTGTTGGCGGATCCGACGGGTCGCTGTGTAACCGTCCATCACCGGCATCTGACAATCCATCAGGACACCATCGAAATCCGCGTCCTGCGCCAGCAGATCGAGCGCTTGCTGACCATTGACCGCGAGACGAAGCTCTATACCAGCCTCCTGCAACAGCTCGCTGGCCAGCTCCCGATTCAATTCGTTATCTTCCACCAGCAGCAGTCGGGCCCCCCGCAGGCTGGCCGTCGTACTGGCGTTCTGCTCGCTTCGCTCGGTGGCACGGCTATCCATTTGCGGAACCTTGCCGAGTACGCTGCCCAGCGCCTCCAGCAAGGTGGATGGGGTCACCGGCTTGGTCAGTACCACGGGCAGCGCCACCCCCTGCAACTCGGCCTGCTCGCGCACCTCCTCACGCCCGAAGGCGGTCACCATGATCACAGACGGCGTCTGCGCCAGCTTGGTCATATGCATCTGGCGCACCGTTTCCACCCCATCCATGCCCGGCATGCGCCAATCCATCAGCACCAGATCGTAAGACAGCGCCTTGCGCTCGGCCTCCACCAGCATCGCCAGGGCGGCCCGACCGCTGTCGGCTACATCCACCTCTATGCCAAAGCTGCTGGCCATGCCATAGAGGATCTCGCGAGCGCTGGCATTGTCGTCCACCACCAGGGCGCGGGTGCCGAGCAGCTCGTCCAGCGTGAACATGCGCCTCGGCAGCGCTTCGTGCTGGCGCCCCAGCATGGCCCGGAAGTGGAAGGTCGAGCCCTGCCCCGGCTCGCTCTCGACCCAGATGCTTCCCCCCATCATCTCGACCAGACGTTTGGAGATGGACAAGCCGAGTCCGGTGCCGCCGTACTTGCGGGTGGTCGAGCTGTCGGCCTGGCTGAACGACTGGAACATGCGCTCACACTGTTCGCGATTCATGCCGATGCCGGAATCGCGCACCCAAAAATGCAGCTCCAGCTGCTCACCCTCCTCCTTGATCACCTCGGCACCCACCACTATCTCCCCCTGCTCGGTGAACTTCACCGCGTTGTTGCCGAGGTTGATCAGGACCTGTCCCAACCGCAGCGGGTCCCCGATCAGCGCTGTGGGCAGCTCGAACGCCGTATTGAACAGCAGCTCGAGTCCCTTGTCCTCGGCCCGCAGGCCTATCATGTTGGCAAAGTTCTCCAGCACATCCTCCAGATGGAAGGGGATCGTCTCCAGCTCCATCTTGCCCGCTTCAATCTTGGAGAAATCGAGGATGTCATTGATGATGCCAAGCAGGTTCTCCGCCGAGCGGTGTACCTTCTCTATATAGTTGCGCTGACGGCGATCCAGACTGGTACGCAACGCCAGGTGGCTCATGCCGATGATGGCGTTCATCGGGGTGCGGATCTCGTGGCTCATGTTGGCGAGGAAGGCACTCTTGGCCTGAGTCGCCTCCTCTGCCACCGCCCGCGCCTCGGTCAGGGCGGTGACATCTATGTTGACCCCGGTGGCCCGCAGCGGAGCCCCCTCAGGGGTGCGGGTGAAACGGCAGAGGGATTTGAAGGTGCGCACGGCTCCATCGCCCTGGCGCACGATACGAAAGTCGATCTCGATCCGGTCAGCCCCCTCGTCGAGCGCACGTTCGAACGCATTGCTGGCATCGATGGCATCATCCGGGTGCAGCAGCGCCTTCCAGTGCTCCTGCGTGCCGCCGAATCCTCCCGGCGCCAGGCCGAACATCTTCTCCAACTGCGGCGTCCAGTAATTGCGACCGGTCACGAGATCGATGTCGTACAGCCCTATACCCCCCGCCTCTTGGGCCAGGGTCAGCCGATCGCTGGCCGTGCGCAGTCTGGCACCCATGGCCCTGCGTTCGCTCACGTCCCGCACCGAGGCACACACACAGGTGCCACGCCCTATCAGGGTGGGCAGATGAGACAGACCTATCTCCACGGAGAACAGGCCGCCGTCCTTGCGCACCCCTTGCAGATCCTCGATGGCGGCCCCCATCTGACGGGTGCTGGTCTGGGTAAGGAAGGCATCGCGCAGCGCCACATGGTGACCGCGCGCGCCCTCGGGTACCAGACGCTCTATGGGCTGGCCGATCAGCTCACCGGCGGCGTAGCCAAACAACTGATCCAGTTGCGGGTTGGTCAGCAGAATGAGTCCGTCGGCACCTATCACCAGCATGCCATCCGGCGCCGCCTCTATGATGCCGCGATACCAGGCCTCGGTGGCCCGCAGGGCGCTCTGCTGCGCCTCCAGCTCCACCGCCTGGCGCTCCAGTTGCAAGGTCTGATCCCCCATCTCGTCGGCCTGGCGGCGAGTCTCCTGCAACAGAGTGAGAGCAGCCTCGCTGCGCTCCATGATGGCCATGGCCCCCGCCAGCCTGGGCAAGACCTCCTGCAACAACAGTGTCTCCGTCTCGCCCAAGGGCTGGAAACCCGCCAGTTCCAACACCCCGAGCAGACGCTCTCCCCGCAGCACCGGCAGCACCAGCAGCTGGCTGGCTGGCCCGGCGCCGAGCTGGGTGCGCACATGCCAGAAGGAGTCCGGCACCCCGGTAAGCTCACGTTGCAGGTGATCGAGGGCACACTGGCCCAGCAGCCCTTCCCCCAGAGCAACCTCTTCGGCGAGCGGGTACTTGGGATCGTTCGCATACCCTCCCACCAGATGCAGGCTGGCGGAGCCCTGGTGCAGGCTGTAGAGCGCCCCCTGACAGGCGCCGAGGGGCGGGGCGATACGGCCGAAGAAGGCCTGCGCCAGCTCTGGTGGCGTCTCGGCCTGTTGCAGATCGGTCTGCAGCAGGGAGACCTGGGCCTTGATCCTGCGCTGCAGCTCTAGCTGACGGGCCTCCAGCTGCAGGGTGGCGATAGCCCGCGCCAGATCACCGGTCTCGTTGTGCATGTCGACATGAGGGATGGGTTGATCCAGCTGCCCGGCCGCCAGCTGGTCCACCGCTTGCCGCACCCGTTCGAGGGGATTGCGGATCGACTTGCTCACCAGCCAGACCAGGATCAGCGACAACCCAAGCCCGCCCAGCAGCAGGGAATAGGTGAGCAGGCTGCTCTGCTTGGCAAAGCCTGTGATCTGGATGACCAGATCCCGCAGTGCGGACTGTTTGACCTCGGCGATGTGCTCCAGCATGGCATCGGCGCGAGCATCCAGTCGCTCAAACTCATCGCCGTTGAGTAGCGCCTGCGCCTGCTCCTGATGGCCCTGGGCGGCCAGTTGCAGCGCCTTGTCGCTGAGCTGCTGGTGGCGCTCGAGTTGCAGATCGAGATCCGATGAATTGACCAGGCTCTCGGTGCGCCACAGGGTCGGCTTGGCCAGGGCCAGCTCCTCATACAGTTTTTTCTGGGCATCCTGCAACTGCTTGAAGGCCTCGAGCCGCACCTCTGGATCATTCGAACCTATGGCCTTGCGCAGGGACTGCTGGATGTGCGGCAGTTGCACCCGCGCCTCCTGCAGATGGATGGCTCCCACCAGGTCCTTGCTGTAGAGATGATCCAGATCCCGGGTCAGCTTGTCCTGGGTACGCAGGCTCTGGATGCCGAGGGCCAACGCCAGCGCCAGCAATACGGCGAACCCCAGTATCAGCTTGTGCCGCAGCGCGAGCCGTTCAAGCAGAACCAGCACTCTCATAGGGGCTCCTTGTCCTTGGCTCAGGGGGTGGGGTGATGCTTGGCCGCCTGCAGCTCGGCCATGTCCTGCTCACTGTCGCTGAAACGATCGGCGATGGCCTTGAACTCATCGGTGGCAGACAGGAAGGCGGCGCAGACATCTGGGTCGAAGTGCCAGCCGCCGCCCTGACGTATGATGTCCACCGCCTCCTCGTGGGGCATGCCGGGCTTGTAGACCCGGCGGCTGATCAGCGCATCATAGACATCGGCTACCGCCATCAAGCGGGCGCTGATGGGAATGGCATCCCCGGCCAGCCCTTCCGGGTAACCACTGCCATCCCACTTCTCCTGATGGCTGTAGGCTATCTCCTTGGCCAGGCGCAGAAAATCCACCGACATGCCGAGCTGATCCTCCGCCCGCTGGATGGCGTCTCGCCCCAGGGTGGTGTGAGTCATCATGACCTCAAACTCCTCCTTGGTGAGGCGGCCGGGTTTGAGCAGGATATGATCGGGAATACCGACCTTGCCGATGTCGTGCAAGGGGGCCGACTTGAACAGCAGGTGTATGGCCTCATCGTTGAGGAAGTGGCGAAAACGCGGATGATCCCGCAGCAGCTCGGCCAGCAGCTTGACGTAATGCTGGGTGCGGCGGATGTGGTTGCCGGTCTCGTTGTCGCGGGTCTCCGCCAGAGAGGCCATGGCCTGTATGGTCACCTCCTGGATCGCCATCACCTCACGGGTGCGGCGCCGGACCTCCTGCTCCAGGAAGTCGTTCTGATCCCGCAGGAAATCGGTGGCGGCCTTGATCTTCAACTGGGTATCGACCCGGGCCAGCACCCGCGGCGGGCTGATGGGCTTGGTGATGTAATCGACGGCGCCGAGCGCCAGCCCCTGGATCTCGTTCTCCATGGCCGCCATGGCGGTGAGAAAGATGATGGGAATGTGGCGGGTACGCGTCTCTTGCTGGAGCCGCTCTGCCACCTGAAGGCCCGACAGCCCCGGCATCATGATATCCAGCAGGATAAGGTCTGGCAGGGGATCCCCCTGCAGGATGCGCAGGGCCTTCTCACCGTTGGTGGCAACCTTGACCCTGTACTTGTCCCTGAGCAAGTCCGCCATCAGCATCAGGTTGTCCGGGGTATCGTCCACCACCAGTATGGTGGCGGGCTGATGGGGGTGTTGCGAGTGGTTCATGGCGATCTCTGCTCCGGCTCAACAATGAGTGGCAATCGGCATGAGCCACTCGCTCTAGAGGAAGCTTAGTCGGGAAATAATCCACCTGCTTTCAATCACTTGAATAAGAAAAAACCGGTGAATCACCTCTGTGATCCACCGGTTTATTGGACGCTATTTGCCTGATAACAAGGGAATAAGAGGCTCATCTGTGGGATGAAAATAAAGTTTCATCATTTTATGCTCAACGAACCCATTGACCTTATTGGATGGTCAGCCTGCTATCTATAGATAAAGTATCATCATAATTGTGGATAACTGCCCAGTGTTGCCCAGCGTAGTGAAAATAAAGTTTCATCATAGATCAGGCCACTGGGGTCACATTGAATCCTTGTCGACAGAACAACACGTGATCCGACCTCCTCAAAATCATGGCTGGGTTTGTGAGCAAAGAACCGTTTCAACCCTACAAATGTGATAGTTGCAAAGGTGCCTGGCTATATGATGTCGGGCCGGGCATAATTGGTCTGTCACCTACCTAACTGAAACACCAAAGAAACAAACACTATGCCAAGAACCTCCACTAAACCATTGACATTCATCGACGCTTTCGCAGGTTGTGGCGGTCTTTCTCTCGGTTTGATGCAGGCAGGGCTAGTTGGCCACTTTGCTATTGAACGTGACGCCTTTGCTTTCGCCACGCTAAAAAAGAATCTGTTAGCTGAGGAAACGCCCCATAGTTACACTTGGCCAAGTTGGCTCCCTACGGAGCCCATTGGTATTGATGAAATTCTTAGTGATTACCGAGAACAACTCGAGAAAATCTCGGGAAGCATTGATGTATTAGTTGGCGGTCCTCCATGCCAGGGTTTCTCTGCTGCAGGACGTCGGCAACATGATGATCCGCGTAACCAGTTATTTGATTCATATTTGAAGTTGGTCGATATACTCAAGCCTAAGGCCGTGTTGATCGAGAATGTGCGTGGATTTACTATCGATTTCAGTGCAGGTGACGAGATCAAGAATTTTTCCCAACTCCTCAAGAATCGGCTGTCTGATGGTTATATGGTTTATGAAGAGCTACTTGATCTCTCAATCTTTGGCGTGCCACAGGCGCGCACACGCTACTTTGTCCTTGCTTTCCGCACTGAGCTGAATGTACCAAATCCATTCTTGCACCTTCAAAACCGCCTTCCCTCATTTTTACGCTCACTTCGCTTGACGGCTCCAGTTTCTTCATATGCCGCTATTTCTGATCTCGAAGTTGCGCGAAACGGAAAACGACAATCATTGGAGAGCAATGGCTTTGAAGAAACATGTTATCTGGGACCTCTTACCCACTACCAAAAATTAATGAACACAGGGGGCATAACCCCCACTGATTTGCGTCTAGCTCGACATCGCGAGGATATTGTTGATCGCTTCAAACAGCTCATTGAGCTTAGCCATGCTGAGGGGCGTTTAAATAAAAGCGTCGGGGCCGAAATGCGTGAGAGATTTGGTCTGAAGAAAATGGCTTTGCGTGTACTTGATCCAGATCGCCCATCGCCGACTATAACAAGCATGCCTGATGATTTGCTGCATTATTCCGAGCCGCGCACTCTGACCGTTCGGGAGAACGCGCGGCTACAAAGCTTCCCCGACTGGTACTCATTTCAAGGCAAGTACACATCAGGCGGCCACCGGAGGAAACAAGAAGTGCCTCGTTTCACACAGGTGGCCAATGCTGTACCACCACTCGCCGCAAGAGCGATTGGAGAGACATTAGTGGAACTGTTCAGTCATCAATCAGCGAATCCGAGGATAGATGAACATCAGGTCGACTCAGGTCTGCATGGAGTCCAGCAAGGCGCGGAAGTCAGCACGTAGGTTCAGAATCAATTTGCGAAGCTCTCGCATCTGCACCATGTCGACGACTTTGCCTGCATCATCAATGACGGAGTTGGGCTTGCCCTGGGGAACCATAACTACATGTCCGAGGGTATTGCGCTCACGAACAACACCCTCGCGATACGCTTTAACAGTCGCTATACCAGTCGCATGCGCCTCGAATTCATCCATACCCAGAATACTCGCCAACATGCGAAGGCGATGGTCCGATGTAAAAAGCATATGAGTATTAAATAGAGCTTCAACACTAGGTGCGGCTTTTAACTTCTCGCCTTGCCTCGCGATATTCTCGACTTGTTCCATCACACGCCTCATCGCTTCCTCAATGAATTTGGCCTTGCCCGTGTCATTGAGCTTGTTGTGCGCCAAAGTCAGGCATGTGTTGACCATATGATCGATGTCACTCGTGGCTCCCATAACTATGCCACGAGTATGATCGAGGTCGAGGACCTTCTTGATCAGTGACTCAAAAACGCCTATCACTTCGTCGACAAGGTCTGCTCGACCGGCACAGTAAACACCCTCTAGTTGCTTTTCGTAGGCCTTTTGTCGTAACTCTACGACCGCAGCCTGCCCAGAATAGAAGACCACGTCTTTGTACTGAACGATTTGGCGAATACGCTCGATTGCATCTTCGCCGTGTTCATTGTTGCCTAGATCCCAATCCACCAGGATCAGATCAACCTCATCCGTGAATACGTCTTCAGAAATGACCTCTTCCATTTGAGCGAGCGTCGTGCACTGACGAGGCTTGAACTCAAATCCCTCGTTAGCCATCTGCAACGCGATGCTCTTGATCTGATGGACCACACTGGCAGGCTGGTCATCCACCCACAGCACGTTAAAATCGAGTCTCACACCTTTCTCCCCTTTGCTGCGATCTTAATGACGAGACCCAGCCCTTTTTTTATTTCATCATCGAGTTCAATACTGCCCCCCATTTCGCCAAGAGCTTGCCGGACATGGTAGAGACCGAGGCCTGAGCCCATAGTTGTCGTGTAACCCATTTCAAAAATGCGTGAACCATTAGTGCCTGGAGCAAGACCTCGCCCATTGTCACTCACATGAATAGTAAGGCCGCTCTTATTCTCTTGCGTGAGAATGAAGTTAATACGAGACGCCTTAGCCTTTCGCGCATTACTAACTAGATTATCAATAACAATCGCAGCATCGATCGGATTGAAGCGCAGTTTCATACCAGGGTGAGTATTTTCGGCTGCAATCTGCAACCGAGCACTGCCGGTGGTACGGGCAATTTGCTCGATGTAGTCATAGATAAAAGCAGCAAGATCGGTCTCTATTTTTTCGGAATCAAGCTTGAATTTCGCTTTTGCAGCAAACTTCGTTACTGACATGACTTTCCTATTGAGGAAGGCCATCTGCTCCAGCGTCTTAAGAACTGTATCGCGGGGAATTGATACCTCCCCAGCAGTCTCAGTTAAGAAATTCTCAATTTGCTGAGCGATGTCTACGGCATATATAGTCACCTGATGATGAAGATTTAGTATTGTGGCGGAATCTACGCTGACAAACGACTCCAGAAAATGCGCACGCCGCTGCTCCGTCTCTACTTCCGCCTCAGCGGTATCTGCGCGGCGGTTTGCGGCCGCAGCAGCCTCCAGCGCCTGATCGGCTACTCTGCGTGCGTCGGCCTCAGACCTTTTCAAATCATCGAAGCGGCGCTCGGCTGCGTCGAGCCGCGCAAGCATCCCCTTATCATCCGTTTTTTCGGCAATAGAACGCAGACTGACCAGCGATGTCTCGAAATCGCTGGAGCGTTCGTTAATCAAGTCGATAAGCCGCTTGCTGTACTCGATGAGCTGCACCTTCTCGTTGTCAACGAGATTGGCAACGGCTGCTGTTACACGTGCGCGCCCAGGATCTGTCATCAATCTAGAAAGGTCGTCGGTGAGGCCATCCGGTTTGTCGACCCAAGATACAGGCACAACATATTTTTCGAGACGTTTCAGGCAGTGATCCATGACCGCCTTTTGCAACTGCACTACGGCAGGTGTTTCGATTAGCCCTTGGTTGCGGCTCGATACTTCTTGGAAGTCATCATCGGATCCAGAAACGTCGACTCGCCCAATGACTTCGCGCGCACCCAAGAAGCGTGCATAGCCTTGCTGCTTGCGGCGACTGAAGCCAAACCAATCGTCTCCGTCTTCTCCAATCGGATAGACGCGGAAATTGTTCCTGAAGAGAAAAACCGACCCGAACTGAACTGACGGCAAGCCGACCCGTCGAGCGAATGTAACCTTCGCTGACTGGTTGAGGTAGTAGATCTCACATCTGAAACCCGCTGTAGACAGATACTGATACGGGTTGGGTTCAGCAATTCTATATATAACCTCTCCACGATCCGTAAGCACCGTGTGCAACTCATCACCATCAATGGTTACACGAATGAACGTCGTCTTGTCTTGTAAAGTGGAAAAGATGAAATTGCCAATTTGGCCATTGACCAGATCTTTAGGTAGAACCCCCTCTCCCTCCTTCGTGCGAGAGTCAATGAGCCTCTTATCCTCAGCCTCTTCAGCCGGTGCTGTTATATATATACCGAAGCCGTCTATCTCTTCACCAAAAGGATTGATCAGTTTTGCCAGAGATGCCTTTAGGTCCAAGATGCGCTGTCGCGACCAAGGCAGCCTCAGCCGCTGGATAGTGACCACAGTGCCATGTTTGAGGGTTGACTTGAACTCATCCAGCTCGGCCGGCAGCTCAAAAGAACCCTGCTTGACGTATCTAACGGGAACTTTCTCGAAATGCTCTTTGGCATCCTTCTCGAACAGCTCCCAATCGACAGTCAGCCGATGGACCGTATTGGTTTCGCCCCTAGGGCGGCTTTGTATGACAACTTCCTCACCCAGGCGATCAGAAGAAAAACGGCCAATGCCTTTGCTGCCGGCATAGTGCCTACGCTCGGCTGCAATATTGCGGAAGTCATCAGCAGGCCGATCGCTACGCTTTGACGAGTAGGCAACAAACAGCCACTTGCCTGTAAGATCCTCATAAGACATGCCGGAACCGTTGTCGGCGATGACAATAGCTTCATCGCCGAAGTACAGTTGCACGCTGTCTGCACCTGCATCGAATGAATTTTTGACGAGTTCGAATATCGCGACTTCGTCATCAGTAATGAGCTCCCGACCCAACACACGTTTTAGGCCAGTACTGACATCGAAGTGTAGGTTTTGTTTTTCAGACAAATTCATCATCCTTTGCCAGATCTCGACTTATCTGGACGTGTTTAATTTTTAATCGAAAATAAGCGGTGTATTCATGCCGAGGGTTGAGGCCATCTAAAGATGTGGTAGTCAAAAGATTCTGTTTATATTACCGCCATGACTCATCATCACCTATAACGCTTTCACTCCCTCCTTCAACCGCAGCACCCAAGCATCAACCCTTACCTGAAGTTGATCCGTCGAATTTTCTTTTGGGTGATGAATCGAATGAAAAGACTTGCAGACCTTTTCCATGAGTGTTGGCCATCTCAGAGAGAACTTAACCATATCTTTAAGTATTCTATCGATACAATCTCTAGCGTTTGCTTCTGCTCGGAAGATCACGATTCGGGTGGACAGTCGCTTCTTGTTATCGGAAGTATCAACTTCCAACAAGTACCGCTCCCAACCATCTTCCAGCCTGAACCTCGCCATCAAATAACAACGGGGCGTATTATCGTCCATCATGTGGTAGCTGCAGCAAGGCACCTGGGGCAGAGGCTTCACCTCCAACTCCAGCAGCTCGATGCCGGGCTCCTCGGCTATCTGCCGGATAATATCCCTGAGCATCACGAAACGGTTGGGAAACTGACCAGTGTCTTTCGGTACATCCAACTGCTGGAACTCCCCCGGAGCCACTGTGCCCCCCGTGACGTCGTCGGCCAAGCCCAGGATCCTCGTCTCGCCGCCGGGCACCGTATCGTCATCCACCCTCTTACCTTGGCCGGTGGCCCTCTGGCCTTGGTAGGCAATCCGTGTCGCCGGATGCTCGTCGAAGCCGATGCCTTCGATAGGCAGCTCGAGCAACTGCCTCTCCCTACCATCATCAGGCTCTTCTTCCTCATCCACCTCGATTTCCTCGGTCCCCGGGGCCGGAGGCATCCGGCCGCCGCCTTCCCCCTTTACGGACAGGCGGAGCGAAGGATGGTGGAAGTGGATCTCGTCCCGGCAGTCGAACCTGAGCCCCAGCAGCCCCCTGATCTCCCATACCAACAACTCCCTCCTGTCCTGGTCCAGGGGGCCCTGGGCCTCCATGGTGACGCCGGATAGGCAGCTCGGAGGGATGAAGTTGAACCGCCATCTGGCATACCTCGTCCCCCCTGTGTCCTGCTCCCCGTTGAGGCTTCGCCAGATAGATTCGAAGGAACTTCGCACGTCCGGGTCCAGCAGTAGCCAGCTGAAGTGGTCCCGGTACCCCTTGATCTTAAGCAGCTGACTGGGGGCCCCTGTTTTCGCCGGCGTTCGGATATGGATGATCTCTTTTTCCTTCTGCACCGAGAAAGCCATGTCCAGGCCGTTAGGCTCGAAGGCCGAGCGCACCAGAAAGCCAGCATGGAAGAAAAGCTTGCGGGCCAGTTCGAACTTGGGGAGCCAGACGGTCAGGCCATCCGCCTCGAACACGAAGCAGCGTTGGCTGGCCACCTCAGGATTGCGGGCAAGCCTTCTGGACAGGCGGGGACATTCGCCCAAGGTGCTTTCACGCCATGTATCAACTGGCGGCAGCACTAGCTTTTTAAGGAAGCCGTGCGATATGTAGGGGGTCTTATCTTCTGCGATGAACTCACGGCCAAGCCCCATCACGCATAGCATCTCCAAGCTGAATCGGCGCGGCAGCATATCACTGCCCTGGTTGAGAAAAGCCGCCAGCCGCCACTGGGCGTCTGGGTCGCTTTCCTTGAAGAAGTTTCCCATTGCCAGCAGCCTGACTCCCTTGGGTATCTGACGAAACAGCACTCGGCTCAATCCCACTCTCCCATGTACGCGATAAACGCGGCCGCCAGAGGGGCCGTCCTTTCTTTGCTCAGCCCGCAGCGTCTCTCCAGCTGCCAACGCTTGGAACACCTTCCTGCTGCTGCGTCTTCCAGCGCAGCCCTGGTCAGGCGGCGGATCTGGTACTCCCCAACAGACTCGGCATAGCGTTCAAGAAAGGTGCGACAAAGGGTGAGACTTTCCAAATGACGCTCTACCGAAGCATGGTGGGGCAGTTGCCGCAGGAACCAATTGCGGCTTCGGCGCGGCAGGTAGATCTCCTCGGCAGAGTCCCGCTCGATCCTTATCAACCGGCGCACCAGATCTCTGTCACGGCGCTTCCAGTCGGCATGACCGTAGTTGCCTCTCCGGGATGTCCTGTCCTGGTTGGTTGCGAGCAGCCATTCCCTGTCATGCCGATACAGCCAGGCGTAAACAGCCTGGCCTCCGTATTCCCTGGCAGCTTTAGGACTTCCGTGTGCAGCAAGAGCGGCAGTCCAGATAGCGCAATAGCGCAGCCGTTGTTCAGGTTCTGCCGAGAGCAAGAACTCTGGCTGGTCAGCCTGATGCCTGCTAAGGCGGCATGCCCACGCCTCCTCTATGATCCCGCTGACATCCTGTCCCGGGCGTAGGCTGGTCCAAACGATCAGGTGCTGCAGGCAGCCGAAGGCCTTGCGGTGTTTCCTGAAAAGGGCCAGTAGCCAGGGCGGCGGTTCTGCGGCCCAAAGGCCGTTGGCAATGATCCAGTCCCTAGAATGGGTGTCCTGGATCATCCGCCAGATAGCATCAGTCCTGACTTGTCTACCCCGCCGGGCGCCGCAGTCCGTGGCCAGCCGCTGGTAGAAGTTGCTCCAGCCCGCAAATCCCGGGGATCTCCCGCCTCGGTACACCAGGAGCTGCGTCAGGACGGTGGCGAGCCTTGTCAATGCGGCTTCGGCAGGGATAACGCTACCGCCGGGGAACAGGGTAGCAGCGTGGAACTCATGCCTGTGCGCCCGCCGGAACAGGATGGGGGAATCGAGAAGTAGACAGCCGTGCTCGAGGCAGGCGTCAACACCTTGCACCTGCCAGCAGCGCCGCCAGTAGGGCTCACCGAGGTTTGCCACCATCTCCTCGAAACAGAGTGGACAGTAGCGCAACCATTCCGGCCATTTGACAAGGGCTGTCGATGCGCCCGCCAAACCTATAGCGCCGGGTTGGTCCGGGGCAAGCATGGATTGGTGAAGCTTGAAACGGCGTTGCTTGGGGATGAATGGTGCGTAGAGGGGGAAGAGGGTGTGGTTGGTCACCAGTGTTTCCGGATCCAAGCCGGTGTTGCCTGCCAGGCCTTGCAGGTGGCTGGGCAAGTCGGTGACCGCAGCTACCCTGGTGTCGCCAAACAGCATGGCTAAAAGGCCCTTGTGGCTACCCATTCCCAGGTGCACCCGGCAGCGTGCGATGGCGCTGTAGAGGAGTTCGTCCGGGTAGAGCCTGGGGAAGTACATCTCAGCCCGCCTTTTCCAACAGCTCCTGCAGGTCGAACACCAGACCGGCTTTTTTGAAGCTGTCATAGACCGCTCCCTTGGGCCCGTCCGCATAGAGCCGCCGCAAGTCACTTTGGGGTAAGCGGCCCCACTCGGTCCGTTTCACCTTGGAGATGGTCGGCGCCTTGGGCCTGTCCTGGGCGAGGTAGGCGGTCGCTTTGTGGACCAGGGTCGCCAATGGAAGGCTAGGGTGATCGGCCACCAACTCGTCGGCCATGGGTATGGTGATGTCCAGCGGGATCTCTATTGCCTCGAGCAAGGAGGCTAGCTTTTTGGCCTTGCCGTCGGCCGGAGGTGACAGCGATTTAGGTGGAACCACCCTGTCCAGCGACCGGCTGAGGGAGATCAGACGACCTTCAATCTCGGGCATCAGCAGATCGTCGTACTTGGCGACAAGCTCGGGCCTGCCGCTCCTCAAGGCGGCCAGCATGGGATGAACCGGCTTGAATTCGTCCTCGAAGACCTTGCGCAGCAGTGGCGCCGTTATGCGCTCGACGCCCGTCACTATGGCGCGGATCTGCCCTAGGACGAAGAGCTTGACCACGATGTCCATGACCCCTTGGGTCAACTCATACATGGTCGCTTCCAACTCCTCGTCCAGGGGCGCAGCTTCTCTCAACCATTGATACTTCCAGAGGCGTTTCAGGAGCCTAGTCCAGTGTTCGTCTCTGGGCAGCCTATCCCAGCGGATACTGCCCAGCCCGGAGATTCGTCGCGCCGCTCTGAAGGTGCGCTGGAAGAACTTGCTGGCCCTGTGGGTACCCACCTGGATGATGGGCACCCCTATGGTGTTGACCAGGGAGACGAAGAAGTTGTGCATCTTCTCGGCGCCGCCCGATCTGGCCTCGTTGAGGTTCTGGACCTCGTCGATGATGAGGACCCCGAGGGCGTGGAGGTTGGCTATCTGGCACATGCTGGCCAGCAGGCGCTTCGTCCCCAGCTTCTTGCGGCCGTGGCTACGGCTGTAATGGGTTCCGAGTACCCTGTCCACCTGGTTGAAGAAGCTCAGGCACAGCTCGTCCAGATCGCCATCTATGGGGCAGTCGACCTTCAAGTAGGTCAGCTGTGTGATGTTGTATTCGGGATGGTAGAGGGCTTGGGGATACATCCCCAGGATCCGCTCCAGAGTGCGGGTCTTGCCGCAGCCCGAGCAACCAAACAGCGACAAACTGCTGGCCGTGGAGGAAACGCTTTGATAGACGGCCGCGTCCAGATCCTCTGCCTCCACTCGGCGGTAGCCGTTCTGGAGGTGTGTATACCAGGCGCCGTTGGCCGGGTTTCGGCCTATGTAGCCCTGACGGATCATCAGGCTGATTTTACCTTCCAACTCCAGATGGTGGGTCAATGGCTGGAAGAAGCCATGAAGCAGGCGGGCTATGGCATGGGCTCTGACCCGACCGTCCAGCAAAGCCTCCTGAGGATCGAAGGCGGGCAAGACCTGGAGCTGAGCGACCACTTCCTGAAAACCGGGTATGGGCGGCAGGGCGCTGATGAGGGGGTTGTCGTCGTACTCGGGCAGTTGCTGTTCCTGATAGCTGGCCTGTGGGATAGCGCCGCGGCGGATCTCGTCAGTCATCGTCGCCCTCCCCGAAGATAAGGTCGCTCATGTCCGGGTAGCCGTAGTCGTCCGGCTTGCCGCCTTTGAGCGAGACCACATCAGCGGTTTTACCTTGTTGCACCTTAGCCGGCTTGAAGGCCGTCTGGCGGCGCTCGTGGCGTTTTTCCTGCTGCTTGTTCTTCTGGATCTGGGTACCGAGGTCCTTCTTGGCGAGACCTTTCTGGCCCGAACTCTGCGCCTCAGCTTGCGCCGTAACCGCCTCCATCCTCTCTAGCAGCTTGCCGCGCTCCTCCATCGCCACCATGGTAGCGTTGGCGTCAGCTTTCCGCTCGGACTTGGTCTGGTTCCATACATCCCAGAAGGTGGCGCCCCTGAAGCGCCGACTGAAATCGGCGAGGTCGCAAACCCAGTAATCCTTCAGACTTTGGTTCGGCCTCACGTAGATATGGTCAGCACTGCGCGGGTCGTAGGCCACTTGCACTTTGGATGGCCGCTGGCCAAGCCCCCTGTGGAACCACCCCAACTTCATTGCCTCGGCGCAGGTGTAGTAGCACCCGAACAGGCGTATTCCCCTGTCGGACAAGGTGGCGAAGTCGTGAGGAAGCAGGTTGATGCGCACCAACTCATCCGGTGCCTGGCGCAAACGGCCGGTGAGGTTGGCCAATCCCCAACGCCACAACGCCAGGGGGATGGCCGGCAAGTCGCCGGGCATACCTTCAGACCTGTCGTATTTGGACAGGGGGCGGTAGTTGTTGTAGTACAGCACCGAGTCGAGGATCTGCTTGGTGAACTCCGGCAGGGTCAAGGTAGCATCCAGCCGGTAATCCTTACCGCCGCGCTTGCGGCTGGTGATTTCCCCCACCACGCCAGGGACGTAAGGCTTAAAGTCTCCCTGCACTGTGCGGAACTTCCTTTCCACGATTCCCTTGGCATCCCCGCGCCGAGCTGGTGCGTTCTCGATGCGGACACCGAAGGCTTCGGCAAACGGCTCGATCTTGGTGCCGTTCAACTCACCCTTGTCGGCGAGGATGACATCAGGGAGGCCACCGACCGGCCAATGCTCAGGCTCGATGTCGATGCCAAACGCCCGGCAGTAGGCCGTTTTGTCGGCTACTGCGTTGGCCAGAGCCATCATGGCGCTGGCCCAGGAAGGCCCCTCGAACCCAATGTACACGCCAGTCACCATGCGGCTGAAGACGTCGACCACGAAGTAGATGACGGGTCGGCCAACTATGAGGCTACGGTCCTGTTCGGACACTAGATAAATATCCGCAATGGTGGCGTCAATTTGGTAGCGATGACCTGGCCCCAAGGTGTCGGCCGTAGATGTGCCCTTGAGGGGCCTGACGTCCTTGGCGAAGTCCACGGAGGTGAACTGCTTCTCAACAACAGAGACTGCTGTGTATTCCCTCTTGAAGAAGTACCTAAACTGTTCCGGGGTCGGCAGATTCTCTACCGCTATAGCCGGGTATCTGGCCCGGATCAGATTCACTGCGCTGGCGTAGGCATCAGTGACGACAGGGTGGCCCTCCTTGAGAAGCCTTCCTTCGATAACCTGTCGGAAGATCTGGGCTATGTCTTCGGTGACGTTGCTGCCCGTCCCATTGCGAACAATCCTCGGCCTTCCCAGCTTCTGCCCACTTGGCTTCCTTACCTTGCCCTTGGCTCCAGATTTTACGTAGTCGGGAAGCAGCGCATTCTTGCACATGCCCCTTTGCCAATACCGTTTCAGCAATCGGTAGACGGTCTGGTGGGTTACGCCATGTGTCTGGGTTATTCGGATAACAGCTGGTCCTCGCCCTTTCCTGAAGAAAAGTCCAACGTCCCCTACCTCACCTCGGAGCATTTCCCAAGCAGATTCTCTTTTCTCCCATTCCGGGCTGCCTTCCTCTATTTCCCTAAGTGTCGAGCCCAAGAACGGGTCTTCGGCGGGTTTCACGGCACCGTCCAACAGCATGTTTTCCAACTCGTTGGTAGCTATTGGCACCGGCCAAGCCGCCTTGTCCTCGAGGTCGATCCAAAAGGCCGTCTCGGCATCGCACCACAGGAGGCGAAAATGCTTGTCTCCAACCCTGAAAACTTGGTTAACCGGCAGCATAGGCTTGGGTGACTCCTTGCCAGTCGTCGTTGAGTGTGAGCTGGCTTCCCCGCAAGGTCCTGTAAGGGGCCGGGATGTCGAAGATGAAGTAACGGCGGGCCAAGAGTTGGCGAAGCCAGTACAACGCCTGTCCTGGTTCCAGTTCGTAAACTATGTCGAGGCTCTGCGCCACTGCGGTTATTTGCCTGTCGGGAGCCTGCATAAATTCCTTTGAGAAGAGCCCCAGATAGCGCTCCAGATCATCTGCTGCTAGTGCAGCCTCCGTCTGTACCGGGTAAAGCCATTGGATGTTGTTGAAAGCCGTCTTGGCGAAATCCATCTCGGTGACGATGTACCAAGGTATGTTCTTCTCAGCCCAATATTGCCTCTCTAACTCAAGGCGTTCTATGACTTCGGGTTTCGCCAAATCGGCGCTGTACTTGGCCTGGAAGGCAATGGTCGGCCTGGACTGATCGTCGAAGTCTACCAAGAAGTCACTGGTCAGCACCTGCGCGGTTCCTTGGAATTTGCCGTGGGGGAGGCCGTGCTCTTGGGCAAGCCTGACGGTGTCTTCGACACGTAGGGGAAACTGCTCCCTGATGTCGATGACATGAGGGGACCAGTCGAGTGTAAGGAGAACAGCCAGTTCCAGATCGGAGAGGAGGTGGTGTAAACGCCGGCATTTTTTGCCGTAAATGCGGTGGGAACGACCGAGAGAAGATACGTCCCTGGTGTAGATAAACGGCTTGTAGTCAGGCCCATAACCTTGGCAACGGCCTTCCCTGATCCGTCTGTCTATCTGTCCCTGATTCAGTCCCTTGTAAATCCCTGACATAGAAAGGCCAACATCGACTGTTGATAACTCGAGGTTAGTCGATGTTGGCCAAATGATGAAACTCTATTTTTAATGGTGAGACTTTATTTTCAAGGATGAAACTTTATTTTCATCCCACATCATCTCATCCCCTGAGGCAGCGGCTTATTCCACGGTAACGGACTTTGCCAGGTTGCGCGGCTGATCCACGTCCGTGCCCTTGATGAGGGCCACGTGATAGGAGAGCAGTTGCAGCGGCACCGTATAGACGATGGGGGCTATCATCTCTTCCACGTGGTTCAGGCTCATCACCCGCATGGTCTCATCGCTCTTGAAGCCGGCGTCTGCATCGGCGAACACGTACAGGATGCCGCCACGGGCGCGCACCTCTTCCACGTTGGATTTCAGCTTCTCCAGCAGATCGTTGTTCGGCGCCACCACTATGATGGGCATCTCGGCGTCGATCAGTGCCAGCGGACCGTGTTTGAGCTCACCGGCGGCATAGGCCTCGGCGTGGATGTAGGAGATCTCCTTGAGCTTGAGCGCCCCTTCCATGGCGATGGGGTACTGGCTGCCACGACCGAGGAACAGGCTGTGGTGTTTGTCGGCAAATTCTTCCGCCAGGGTCTCGATCTGCTTGGCCAGCGCCAGGCTCTCCTTGATGCGCAGCGGCAGGGCTTGCAGCGCCTTGACCAGCTCGGCCTCGGCGGCGGCGCTCAGGTGACCGCGGCAGTGACCGACGGAGGCCACCAGCATCAGCAGGCCGGCCAGCTGGGTGGTGAACGCCTTGGTGGAGGCGACGCCGATCTCGGCACCGGCCCGGGTCATGAAGGCCAGGTCGGATTCGCGCACCAGGGAGGAGCCTGGCACGTTGCAGATGGCCAGGGAGCTCATGTAACCGGACTCCTTGGCCAGGCGCAGGGCGGCCAGGGTGTCGGCGGTCTCGCCGCTCTGGGACAGGGTCACCAGCAGGCTGTTGGGGCGTACCACCGACTTGCGGTAGCGGAACTCGGAGGCGATCTCCACGTCGCAGGAGACACCGGCGATCTCTTCGAACCAGTAGCGTGCCACCATGCCGGAGTTGTAGGAGGTGCCGCAGGCCACGATCTGGACGTGCTCGACCTTGTCGAAGATGGCGCGGGCGCCGTTGCCAAACGACTCGACGATCACGTGATCGTTGCCCAGACGCCCTTCCAGGGTGTTGGTGATGGCCTTGGGCTGCTCGTAGATCTCTTTGAGCATGTAGTGGCGGTACTCGCCCTTGTCGCCGGCGTCGTGGGACAACTCTGACTCCAGCTCCTCGCGCACCACGACATTGCCGTTTGTGTCGAACACATGGACGTCGCGGCGGGTCACCTCGGCCACGTCACCCTCTTCCAGGAAGATGAAGCGACGGGTCACCGGCAGCAGGGCCATCTGATCGGAGGCGATGAAGTTCTCGCCGATGCCGCGGCCGATCACCAGGGGGGAGCCGGAGCGGGCGACCACCACACGGCTGTCGTCGCGGCTGTCCATCACCACAGTGCCGTAGGCACCGCGCAGCTGTTTCACCGCGACCTGCATGGCCGCCAGCAGGCTGGGGGCGGATTTCAGCTCGTGATGCACTAGGTGGGCAATGACTTCAGTATCGGTATCTGAGCTGAACTCATAGCCCATGCCCTGCAGCCGGCTGCGCAGCTCTTCGTGGTTCTCTATGATGCCGTTGTGCACCACAACTATATGCTCGGAGACGTGGGGGTGAGCATTGCGTTCGGACGGCTCGCCGTGGGTGGCCCAACGGGTGTGGGCGATGCCGGTACCGCCATGCACGGACTGCTCCTCCAGCGCCTTGGCCAGCTCGGCTACCTTGCCGAGGCGGCGTACCCGCTGCAGCGGCTGGCTGGCGCTGAACACGGCCACACCGGCGGAGTCATAACCGCGGTATTCCAGACGGCGCAGGCCTTCTACCAGGATTTCAGCCACATCACGTTGGGCCACGGCCCCGACGATGCCACACATAGGATTCTCCTTGAGACGTTAATACTTGATGCTTTGGATAGTTGGATGTTCGGTTTAGGCAGTCATATCAACTGACAACAGGGGCACAGACCAGCTGGATCCCCTGCGCTTGAAGCTGTTCCCTGGCCTCGGGGGCCAGTCCCTCGTCGGTCACCAGGGTGTGGACGCTGCCCCAGGGCAGCTCCAGGTTCGGGATCTTGCGGCCAATCTTCTCGGACTCGACCATGACGATGACCTCGCGGGAGACCTCGGCCATCACCCGGGAGAGGCCCACCAGCTCGTTGAAGGTGGTGGTGCCCCGCGCCAGATCGATGCCATCGGCACCGATGAACAGCTGATCGAAGTCGTAGGAGCGCAGCACCTGTTCCGCCACCTGACCCTGGAAGGATTCGGAATGGGGATCCCAGGTACCGCCCGTCATCAGCAAGGTGGGTTCGTTCTCCAGCTCCCGCAGGGCGCCCGCCACATTGAGGGAGTTGGTCATGACGATGAGGCCACGCTTGTTGCCGAGCAGGGGGATCATGGCGCTGGTGGTACTGCCGCTGTCGATGATGACGCGGTTGTGATCGCGGATGCGTTCGGCGGCGGCGCGGGCGATGGCCATCTTTCGTTTCGAAACTTGTTCGGGATTATCATTCGCCACCATCTCGCTCGGCAGGGGCACGGCTCCACCGTAACGGCGCAGCAGCAGACCGCCAGTTTCCAGCACCGCCAGATCTTTGCGTATGGTGACTTCCGAGGTGGAGAAGTGCTTGGCGAGGGCGTCTACACTCACTTCTCCCTGTTCCTGAACCAGGGTCACTATGGTGTGACGGCGCTGTTGGGTGTTGCGTTTGCTCATCGCTAAGTTTCGATTCGAAAGAATGTCGAAATGTTAGCGACTTTTTTGGAAAAATCAAACGGCAAATAGGATCCGATTTGGTTCGATGCCAGAATGGGGGGCTGATTTGCGAGAGGACGCCATGCAAAAACGAGTCATCTGGCTGGTGGAAGATGAAGCCAGCATCGCCGATACCCTGATCTATGCGCTGCAAACGGACGGTTTCGAGGTGGAGTGGTTCCCCTTGGGCCAGCCCATGCTGGCGCGACTGGAACAGACGCAGCCCGATTTCCTGATCCTGGATGTGGGGCTGCCTGATCTCAGCGGCTTCGAGCTGTGCAAGCAGGTACGGGCCCGCTGTGATATCCCGCTGATGTTTCTCACCGCCCGCAGCGAGGAGATAGACCGCCTGATCGGGCTGGAGATAGGGGCCGATGATTATGTGGCCAAGCCGTTCTCGCCGCGGGAGGTGTGTGCCCGGGTGCGGGTGATCCTGCGCCGCAGCCAGCCGCTCCCCCAAGCCAGCCACCAACCCCTGACGCTGGACGAGGAGCGGGCCCGCATCTGCTTCCATGGTCAGGCCCTGGCCCTCACCCGCTACGAATACCTGCTGCTCAAGACCCTGATGCAGGCACCGGGGCGGGTCTACTCCCGCCAGCAGTTGATGGATCTGGTGTGGAGCGGGGCGGAGGAGAGCCTGGATCGCACCGTGGATACCCATATCAAGACCCTGCGCGCCAAGTTGCGGGAACGGGATCCGGCCACCAGCCTGATCCTGACCCATCGCGGACTGGGCTACAGCCTGGAGCTGGCATGACGAGGGCGACGCGGCGATGCGATCCAAAACTGGGTGATAGCCGGGGGCGGACATGAGGATAGGCCTGCAGCTGCTGTGCGGCCTGGTGCTGATCTTCGCCCTGGCGGCCTGGTTCGTGCTGGAGATCTTCGTCGAGGAGATCAAACCCGGGGTGCGCAGCGCCACCGAAGATACCCTGGTGGACATGGCCCAGTTGCTGGCGCCGATGGCGTTAGGCGATCTGCAGGAGGGGAAGATGGCGAATGGCCGGCTGGCCAGCGCCTTCGATCGCCTCAACCAGACCCCCCTCAACGCCCTGATCGACGGCCACCTCAAGCAACAGACCGAGTACCGTATCTATGTGGTCGATGGGAAGGGAATAGTGGTCTATGACTCCAGCGGCCAGGATCTCGGCAAGGACTATTCGCGCTGGAACGACGTCTACCGCACCCTGCGCGGGGAGTACGGCGCCCGCAGCACCCGCAGCGATCCGGACGATCCCGCCAGCTCGGTGATGCACGTGGCCGCCCCCCTGCGCGATGGCACAAATATCCTGGGCTCCCTCACCGTCGCCAAGCCCAACCGCACCCTGTTGCCCATGATAGAGCGCAGCGAGCACCAGCTGTTGCAGGGGGCGGCCATGCTGCTGCTCATCTCACTGCTGATCGGGGGCCTGCTGGTGTGGTGGCTCAACCGCGCCATCGGCAAGCTGGTGCAATACGCCGATGCGGTCAGTCAAGGGCAACCCACCAGCCTGCCACGGCTCTACAGCCCTGAGCTGGACCGGCTCGGTCGCTCCCTTGAGACCATGCGCCGCCAGCTGGATGGCAAGTCCTACATCGAGTCCTATGTCCACAGCCTGACCCATGAGCTAAAGAGCCCGCTGGCCGCCATTCGCGGGGCGGGGGAGATTTTGGCCGAGGCGCCGCCCCCCGAGGTGGCCACGCGCTTTATCGGCAACATCAACCTGGAGACGGCCCGCATGCAGCAGCTGATCGAGCGCATGTTGCAGCTGGCCAGGCTGGAGTCAGGGCAGGGGCTGGATCGCCAGGCCTGCGATCCCGCCAGGCTCGGCAGGCGGGTACTGGACGCCCGCCAGATAGTCGCCCAGCGTCGCCAGCTCAGCCTCCGGCTCGATCTGGCCGAAGCCCAGAAACAGAAATGGGACCCGCTGCTGGTGGAGCAGGCCCTAGGCAACCTGCTGGACAACGCCATCGACTTCTCGCCGATCGGCGGCCTCGTCACCCTGACGGGGGAGGTACATGCCGGCGGCTATCGCTTCCAGGTGAGGGATCTGGGGCCCGGCATCCCGGATTACGCCCTGCCGCGCATCTTCGAGCGCTTCTACTCCCTGCCCAGACCCGACAAGGGCAAGAGCAGTGGTCTTGGCCTCAGCTTCGCCCGCGAGGTGGCGCGCCAGCACGGCGGCCGCTTGACCCTGGACAATCATCCCGATGGCGGCGTGCTGGCCGAACTCTGGTTGCCCGCGGCTTGAAGTGAGGATTCCATCCACCCTGATGCTGACTTCACATTGAACACACACAGCGGGACTAAGCTGCGCTCCTTCGGAATCTGAGTGCCATGGTGGCGCTCACACAAGGAGATCTTCATGTCCCGCATTCTGTTGTCCGGCCTGCTCGCCGCCGGTCTGCTCTGTTCATTGCCCACCAGCGCCGCGTCAGGCTGCCTGCTGTTTGCCGATGGCAGCGGCAAGCCCCTCTCCAGCCAGGGCGATTGCGCCACCCAGCTTCCCCCGGCATCCACCTTCAAGATCCCGCTGGCGCTGATGGGCTATGACAGCGGCTTCCTGGTGGATGAACAGCTGCCGGCCCTGCCGTTCAAACCCGGGGACGCCGACTTTCTGCCGGAATGGCGACAGACCACCAGCCCGAGCAGCTGGATGAAGTACTCCGTCATCTGGTACTCCCAGCGCCTCACCGAGTGGCTGGGAATAGCGCGGCTGCAGCACTATGTGGACGGCTTCGACTATGGCAACCGGGATCTCTTGGGCAATCCGGGCAAACACGACGGCCTGACCCAGGCCTGGCTCAGCTCCAGCCTCGCCATCAGCCCGCAAGAGCAGGCCCGCTTCCTCGGCAAACTGGTGAGCGGCAAGCTGCCAGTCTCCGCCCAGACGCTGCAGCACACGGCCAATATCCTGCGCCAGCCCGACATCGACGGTTGGCAGATCCACGGCAAGACCGGCATGGGCTACCCCAAGCTACTGGATGGCAGCCTCAACCGGGAGCAGCAGATCGGCTGGTTCGTCGGCTGGGCCAGCAAGCAGGACAAGAAGCTCATCTTCGTCCACACCGTCATCCAGAAGCCGGGCAAGCAGTTTGCCTCCCTCAAGGCCAGGGACGAGGTGTTTGCCGCCCTGCCGGCCCAGTTGAAGAAGCTGTAATATCCTTCAGAGCCGGCGCCCAGCGCCGGTTTTTTTATTCCCTTCACCCCGACTTCACAGAGCCTCATCTCCCCTTCACCCAGACCCGCCACACTCGCCTGCATCAACAAGGAGAGGCGTCATGGTCAAACAGATATTCACCCACAAGATCGTCATGCTGCTGTTGCTCAGCCTGCTGCTGATGATACCGGTGCACTCCATCATGGAGCTGAACCGGGAGCGCCAGGCCTATCGCAGCCAGGCCATCAACAGCATCATGGCCAGCAGCAGCGGCCCACAGAGACTGCTGGGGCCTGTGCTGGTCCAGCCCTATACCCGGGCCGTGACTGTGGAGCAGGATGGCAAGCGTTTCGTGCGCGAGGAGCGGGTCTACCGCTACCTGCTGCCGGAGCAGCTGGATGTACGGGCCAGCATGAAGGTGACCCCGCGCAAGCTCGGCATCTATCAAGCCCAGGTCTATCAGAGCCGTCTCTCCCTCTCCGGCCGCTTGCCGGGCAATCTCAGCGACAAGATGCTGGTGGCCGACAACCCGGACTTGCGTTTTGACGGCGCCGATCCCGCCCTGGTGCCGGGCAAGCCTTACCTCAGCCTGGTGCTGTCCGATGCCCGTGGCATCAACAGCGTGCCCGAGCTGCGGCTGGGAGAGGCGCGTATCCCGTTCGCACCAGGCGCCCTGCTGGGGGACGCCATGGCAGGCATCCACGCGCCACTCGATGCCTTGCCCGGCGAGGATGGCCGCTTTCACATCGAGCTGAACCTGCAGGGGATGAATGCGCTGGAAGTGGTCCCCCTCGGTCAGGACAGCAAGCTACATCTGAGCAGCAACTGGCCCCACCCCAATTTCATCGGCGACTTCCTGCCCGGCAACCGCACCCTGGGCGAGCAGGGGTTCGACGCCAACTGGCAGACCAGCTGGTTTGCCACCGACATGGAGACCCGCTTCAACCGCCTGATGAAAGGTGTCGGGGCTAAACTGCCGAGTTTCAGCGTCAGCCTGGTGCAACCGGTGGATCACTATCAACAAAACGAGCGGGCGGCCAAGTATGCCTTGCTGTTCATCGGCCTCACCTTCCTCAGCTTCTTCATGTTCGAGCTGCTCAAGGGGCTGAGGGTACACCCGATCCAGTACGCCCTGGTGGGCATGGGGTTGGTCATCTTCTACCTGGTTCTGTTGGCGCTGACCGAGCACATCGGCTTTGGCTGGGCATATCTGGTCGCGAGTCTGGCCAGCGTCTCCCTCAACGGCTTCTACCTCAGCCATGTGCTGGGCGGGACCAGGCAGGGGCTGGGATTCGCGGCGCTGCTGGGGCTGGTATACAGCATATTGTTCGGATTATTGCAGGCGGAAGAGATAGCCCTGCTGCTTGGCGCCCTGCTGCTGTTTGCCATCCTGGCGCTCATCATGCTGCTGACCCGCAAGCTGGACTGGTACCAGGTGACGGAGCGAGGGGATCAGACCCCATAAATAAAACGGCGCCTTATGGCACCGTTTTTATGTCATGGATGAGCCGGAACTTGGCTGGACATCACTTCTTCTTGACCGGGCGAGCCCAGTTCTTGATGTGGCGCTGGGGCACCCGGGTGATGACCAGCTCGTTCTCATCCACATCCTTGGTGATGGTGGAGCCCGCCCCCAGGGTCGCGCCCTTGCCGATGCGCACCGGCGCCACCAGCTGGGTATCGGAGCCGACGAAGACGTCATCTTCGATGATGGTCTGGAACTTGTTCACCCCATCGTAATTACAGGTGATGGTGCCGGCGCCTATGTTCACATTGGCACCCACTTCCGCGTCCCCCAGATAGGTCAGATGACCGCACTTGGAGCCGACCCCGAGCCGCGCCTTCTTCATCTCGACGAAGTTGCCGACGTGGGCATCCTGTTCCAGCACGGCGCCTGGACGCAGACGGGTGAAGGGACCGACCGAGCACTGATCGGCGACCTGCGCCCCTTCGATGACGGAATAGGGCTTCACCTCGCTGTGATCGCCAATCTCGCAATCCTTGAGCACGCAACCCGCACCGATGCGCACATGGTTGCCGAGTTTGACCTTGCCCTCGATGATGACGTTGACGTCGATCACCACCTCTTCCCCGATCTCGAGCTCACCGCGCAGATCGAAGCGCGCCGGATCCATCAGGGTGGCGCCGGCGATCATCAGCTTCTCGGCCTGCATCTGCTGATAGCTGCGCTCGAGCGCTGCCAGCTGCACCCGGTTGTTGGCCCCTTCCACTTCCATGGCGCTGTCCGGGTGGACGGCGGCGATGGGGCAACCATCCCCGTGGGCCATGGCGATCACGTCGGTGAGGTAGAACTCGCCCTGGGCATTCTTGTTGTCCAGGCGAGACAGCCAGCCGCGCAGCTGGGCGCCATTGGCCACCAGCACGCCGGTATTCACCTCGCGGATAGCGAGTTGCTCGGCATTGGCATCCTTCTGCTCGACGATACCCACCACCTGGCCGTTCTCACGCACGATGCGGCCATAGCCGGTCGGGTTGTCCAGCACCACGGTCAGCAGTGCCATGCCGTCGGCGGCCTTGGCGGCCAGCAGCCGTTGCAGGGTCTCTGGCTGGATCAGCGGGGTGTCGCCGTACAACACCAGCACCTCGTCTTGGTCCTGCCAGAACGGGATGGCCTGGGCGACAGCGTGGCCGGTCCCCAGCTGCTGCGCCTGCAGCACCCAGTTCAAGTCCGGGGCGGCGATCCGCTCCTTGAGCAGCTCGGCACCGTGGCCATAGACCAGGTGCAACTGCTCGGCACCGATCTGGCGCGCGGTCTCGATGACATGGGAGACCATGGGCTTGTTGGCGACGGGGTGCAGCACCTTGGGAAGGACGGAACGCATGCGAGTACCTTTACCCGCAGCCAGGATCACGACGTTGAGAGTCATAGCTAGCCTTTGAAACATGAGGAAATGCTGGGCGGAGTCTATCCAACGGGTAAAAAAAAAGCGACCCGAAGGTCGCTTTTTGCATCACCGTGATTAGCGGTAATTCTTTTTGACGATATCGATAACCCGCAGCTGGGCCATCGCTTTGGCCAGCTCGGCAGACGCCTGAGCATAGTCGATATCACCATGGGAGCTGTTGATCCGCTCTTCGGCACGGCGCTTGGCTTCCTGGGCTTTCGCCTCATCCAAGTCGTCGGCGCGAATGGCGGTATCGGCCAGCACGGTCACGGCTTCGGGTTGTACTTCCAGCATGCCGCCGGAGATGTACAGCACCTCTTCGCTACCATTTTGCTTGATCAAGCGGACCAGGCCCGGCTTGATGGCAGTCAGCAGCGGAGCATGACCGTGGCGGAGACCCAGCTCACCCTCGGAGCCTGATACCTGAGCAGATTGCACCCGACCGGAAAACAGTTTCCCTTCGGCGCTCACCACATCCAGGTGAAAGGAGATCATCTCAGCCATGGGCCCTCCTATCGAGGCTTACAGTTTCTTGGCTTTCTCGACGACTTCGTCGATGCTGCCAACCATGTAAAACGCCTGCTCGGGCAGATCGTCGTACTCGCCTTTCAGGATGCCCTGGAAACCACGGATGGTCTCTTTCAGCGGCACGTACTTACCAGAAGAACCGGTAAATACTTCGGCCACGAAGAACGGCTGGGACAGGAAACGCTCGATCTTACGGGCACGGGATACGGTCAGTTTGTCTTCTTCTGACAGTTCATCCATACCCAGGATGGCGATGATGTCCTTCAGCTCTTTGTAGCGCTGCAGTACGATCTGCACACCACGAGCGGTCTCGTAGTGCTCCTTGCCTACCACCAGCGGATCCAGCTGACGGGAGGTGGAGTCCAGCGGGTCAACGGCCGGGTAGATACCCAGGGCCGCGATCTGACGGGACAGAACGATGGTCGCATCCAAGTGGGCGAAGGTGGTCGCCGGAGACGGGTCGGTCAAGTCATCCGCAGGCACGTAAACGGCCTGGACTGAGGTGATGGAACCAGTCTTGGTGGAGGTAATACGTTCCTGCAAAACACCCATCTCCTCGGCCAGGGTCGGCTGGTAGCCTACTGCGGAGGGCATACGGCCCAGCAGTGCGGATACTTCGGTACCGGCCAAGGTGTAACGGTAGATGTTGTCCACGAAGAACAGCACGTCACGACCTTCGTCACGGAACTTCTCGGCCATGGTCAGACCGGTCAGCGCCACGCGCAGACGGTTTCCGGGCGGTTCGTTCATCTGACCGTAAACCAGAGATACTTTGTCCAGTACGTTGGACTCCATCATCTCGTGGTAGAAGTCGTTACCCTCACGGGTACGCTCACCCACACCGGCGAACACGGAGTAACCGCTGTGCTCGATGGCGATGTTACGGATCAGCTCCATCATGTTGACGGTCTTGCCTACACCGGCACCACCGAACAGACCGACCTTACCACCCTTGGCGAACGGACATACCAGGTCGATAACCTTGATGCCGGTCTCCAGCAGCTCGGCGCTGTTGGACTGATCTTCGTAGCTGGGGGCTTCACGGTGGATGGACCAACGCTCTTCTTCGCCGATCGGACCCTTCTCGTCGATGGGCTCGCCCAGTACGTTCATGATACGACCCAGGGTCGAGATACCAACCGGTACCTGGATGGCCTTGCCGCTGTTAACTACTTCCAACCCACGACGCAGACCGTCGGAGGAACCCATGGTGATGCAACGAACGACGCCGCCGCCGATCTGTTGCTGAACTTCCAGTACCAGACCCTGGCCTTGGCCTTCGCTGATGACTTTCAGTGCATCGTACACCTGGGGCACGGCGTCTTGCGGGAACTCGATGTCCACTACAGCGCCGATGATTTGGACGATGAAACCGTTACTCATGTCAAATCCTCTAAACCTTTGATAACCCTTGCCTTACACCGCTGCAGCACCGGATACGATCTCAGTCAGCTCCTGGGTAATACTGGCCTGACGGGCCTTGTTGTATACCAGTTGCAGATCGTTAATCAGGTTGCCGGCGTTGTCAGTCGCGGCTTGCATGGCAACCATTCGGGCTGCCTGTTCACTGGCCAAGTTTTCTACCACACCCTGGTACACCTGGGATTCGACGTAGCGAATCAGCAGGGCATCCAGCAGTTGCTTGGGATCCGGCTCATAGAGGTAATCCCAGTGGTTCTTCTTGTTCAGCTTGCTGTCTTCTGTTACGGGCAAAGGCAGCAGTTGATCGACCTTTGGTTGCTGAACCATGGTGTTGACGAACTTGTTGTACACCAGGTACAGCCTGTCAATCTCACCGTTGTCGTAAGCCTTCAGCATGACCTTGACTGAACCAATCAGGTCATTGACGCTCGGGGTGTCACCCAGTCCGGAGACATGGGCTTTCACCTTGGCGCCGTGCCGCTCAAAGAAGTTGGAGGCCTTGCTACCGATCAGTGCCAGGTCAACCTTGGCACCTTTCGCGCTCCATTGCTTCATCTCGTTGAGGGCAGACTTGAACAGGTTGATGTTCAGGCCGCCACACAGGCCACGGTCGGTGGAGACGACGATGTAACCCACTCGCTTGACCTCACGTTCGATGAGGTAGGGGTGCTTGTATTCCAAGTTCCCCTGAGCGATATGGCCGATCACCTTGCGCATGGTTTCAGCGTACGGACGGCTGGCAGACATGCGTTCCTGCGCACGGCGCATCTTGCTGGCTGCCACCATTTCCATAGCGCTGGTGATCTTCTGAGTGTTTTTCACACTCCCGATCTTGTTACGTATCTCTTTTGCGCCGGCCATCTCTTCTCTCCATCAGGTGGCAGCTTGCGCTGCCACACACGCTTACCAGGTCTGGGTTGCCTTGAAGCTATCCAGCAACGCAGTCAGCTTGCCAACGACAGCGTCGTTGTAGTCAGCCTTGGCATTGATTTCAGCCATCAGCTCGGCATGCTGGGTATTGGCGTAAGAGAGCAGAGCGGCTTCGAAGTCGACAATTTTGCTCAGTTCGACATCGGCGAGATAACCCTTCTCGGCGGCGAACAGCACCAGAGACTGGTGAGCCACGCTCATCGGAGAGTACTGCTTCTGCTTCATCAGCTCAGTCACTTTCTGACCGTGATCCAGCTGCTTGCGAGTCGCATCGTCCAGATCGGAGGAGAACTGGGCGAATGCCGCCAGTTCACGATACTGGGCCAGCGCGGTACGGATACCACCGGACAGCTTCTTGACGATCTTGGTCTGAGCGGCACCGCCTACACGGGATACGGAGATACCCGGGTCAACCGCCGGACGAATACCGGAGTTGAACAGCTGAGTGGTCAGGAAGATCTGGCCATCGGTGATGGAGATCACGTTGGTCGGAACGAACGCAGACACGTCGCCGGCCTGGGTTTCGATGATCGGCAGCGCGGTCAGAGAACCGGTCTGGCCAGTCACGGCACCCTTGGTGAACTTCTCGACGTACTCGACGTTGACGCGAGCAGCACGCTCCAGCAGACGGGAGTGCAGATAGAAGACGTCGCCCGGGTAAGCTTCGCGTCCTGGTGGACGGCGCAGCAGCAGGGAGATCTGGCGATAGGCTACGGCCTGCTTGGACAGGTCATCATAGATGATCAGCGCGTCTTCACCGCGGTCACGGAAGTACTCACCCATGGAGCAACCGGCATAAGGAGCCAGGTACTGCAGGGCAGCAGCTTCGGACGCAGAGGCAACCACCACGACGGTGTTGGCCAGGGCGCCGTGCTCTTCCAGCTTGCGTACCACGTTGGCGATGGTGGAGGCCTTCTGGCCAATCGCAACGTAGACACACTTAATGCCGGAGTCTTTCTGGTTGATGATGGTGTCGATCGCGATGGCAGTCTTACCTACCTGACGGTCACCGATGATCAGCTCACGCTGGCCACGACCGATTGGGATCATGGCATCGATGGCTTTCAGACCGGTCTGGACTGGCTGGTCAACAGACTTACGCTCGATAACGCCAGGTGCAATGACTTCGATTGGCGAGTAGCCATCGTTGTCGACCGGGCCCTTACCGTCGATCGGCTGACCCAGGGTGTTGACCACCCGGCCCAACAGACCACGACCTACCGGCACTTCCAGAATACGGCCGGTGCCTTTTACTTTCATCCCTTCCGCCAGGTTGGCATAGGGACCCATAACTACGGCACCAACGGAGTCACGCTCCAGGTTCAATGCCAGAGCGAAGCGGTTGCCCGGCAGCTCGATCATCTCACCCTGCATGGCATCGGCCAGGCCGTGGATACGAATGATACCGTCGCTCACAGAGACGATGGTACCTTCGTTACGCGCTTCGCTTTTGACATCAAACTGCGCAATGCGCTGCTTGATCAGCTCGGCGATTTCAGTGGAATTCAGTTGCATGCTCTAATACCCCAATCAAGATTGCAGCGCATCGGCCATGCGATCCAGCTTACCGCGGACTGTGCCGTCGATAACCAGGTCACCGGCCTTGATGAGCACCCCGGCCATCAAGGACGCATCTGTGCTGCAATTCAGCTTCACTTTGCGCGCGAGACGTTGTTCCAGAGAAGCCTGAATATTGGCTTTCTGCTGGTCGGTCAGTTCGATCGCCGAAATCACGTCAGCCTGAACTTCTTTGTCCAGTTCAGCCTTGAGCGCTACAAATTCAGCGACGACCGCCGGCAGCACACCCAAGCGACCATTCTCGGCCATCACCCGGATCAGGTTCTGACCATGCTCGTCGAGTTGCTCACCGCAGACACTCACAAATAATTTTGCGAGCTCTTCGGCAGCCACAGAGCCGTTTACCAGGTTGTTAATGGTCTCGTTCTTCACTACTTCTGCAGCGAAGCCGAGCATTTCCAGCCACTGGTCAACCGCCTTGTGCTCAACGGCAAACTCGAAAGCAGCCTTGGCGTAGGGGCGAGCGATTGTAGTCAGTTCAGACATAGCCCCGTTCCCGTTACAGTTCTGCTACCAGTTTGTCGACGATGTCGCTGTTGGCAGCCTGGTCGATTTGGCGTGCCAGGATCTTCTCTGCACCCGCGATGGCAAGAGCAGCAACCTGCTTGCGCAGTTCTTCTTTGGCACGATGACGTTCAGCTTCGATCTCTGCACGGCCCTGAGCCAGGATTTTTTCCCGCTCTGCTTGCGCTCCGACAGCGGCTTCATCAATGATTTGGCCCTTGCGTTTGTTGGCCTGTTCAATGATTTCGGCAGCCTGAAGCTTGGCTTCTTTCAGCTGATCGGTGGCGTTGGCCTTGGCCAAATCCAGATCTTTCTTGGCACGTTCGGCAGAAGAGAGACCATCAGCAATTTCTTTCTGACGGGCTTCGATGGCAGCGATCAACGGCGGCCATACGTACTTCATGCAAAACACTACGAAGATGAAAAAAGCAATTGCTTGGCCGAGGAGGGTGGCGTTGATATTCACAGCCGATGTCCTCTTAAGTTAGTTAATGGGTTCTGCGTGAGTCGAGACGACTTAGGCAACCGCAAACATCACATACAGACCCAGACCAACGGCGATCATCGGGATCGCATCTACCAGACCCATGACGATGAAGAACTGGGTACGCAGAACAGGGATCAGATCAGGTTGACGAGCCGCACCTTCCAGGAACTTGCCACCCAGGATACCGATACCGATGGAGGCGCCGATAGCCGCCAGACCCATCATCATTGCAGCAGCGATGTACAGCAGGTCCATGTTCAAGTTTTCCATGAGGATCTCCATTTATTTAGATGTAATTGATTGTATAAAAAGGATTATTTGAGTTGCATCATCAATGGTCTTCTTGCGCCATCGACAGATAGACGATGGTCAGAACCATGAAGATAAACGCCTGCAAAGTGATGATCAGGATGTGGAAAATTGCCCAAGGCACGGACAGGATCCACTGTGACCACCAGGGTAACAAACCCGCAATCAGGATAAAGATCAGTTCGCCAGCATACATGTTGCCGAACAGTCGCAGACCCAACGAAACAGGCTTGGAAATCAACGTGACGGTTTCAAGGATGAAGTTAACCGGGATGGCAGCGGGATGGTTGAAAGGCTGAAGCGTCAGCTCCTTCACGAATCCGCTGATACCCTTGACCTTGATGCTGTAATACAGGATCAAGAAGAACACGCCCAAAGCCATGGACATGGTGATGTTAACGTCAGCAGAGGGAACCACACGCAGATAGGGAACACCCATCAACTGTGCAGCGTGAGGGATAAAGTCAACGGGGATCAGATCCATCAGGTTCATCAGGAAGATCCACACAAACACTGTCAGGCCAAGAGGTGCGATGACCTTGTTGCGACCATGAAAGATGTCTTTGACGTTACCATTCACAAACTCGACCAGCATCTCCACAAAGCACTGCAGCTTACCGGGCACACCGCTGGTAGCCTTGACGGCCACACGACGGAACAACCAGATAAACAGAGCGCCTAGCAAGACAGAAAATATCATTGAGTCGATATTCACTGTCCAGAACCCCGATCCAACTTGCAGATGGGTCAGGTGGTGGGAGATATATCCCTGAGGAGTCAGGACTTCTCCGGTTGCAGACATGAGTTTTCCTAATAGTGGTTGTTAAGCGTGAATGAAACTATCCACTGTACAACGAGGGCGAGGATATAAGTGGCGAAGAACGAGATGGTGTCGACCTCGATCCCGGAGCCAAACAGCAGGGCGAAAAGTCCTGTTGTAGTAATGAGCTTAATCCCTGCCCCACCATAAAAGTCCCGCAAAACCAGACCCACACTCTCCTTCGTCACCTTGCGGCGCAGAACCCAGAGTGTGAACAGGGCTTGAGGAACCCAGTACATCCCCCCTCCGTAGAGAGAGGATTGTCCGGCGAACGGACCCCGCAGGTAAAACCAGACGGAACTGATCGCCAGGATCAGGATGAGCTGACAAACGAGCATAGCCAAGGCTAGCATCAAACCTTCCAAGGCTATTTTCTGTTTCACCAACCTACCCCTGAACATTACAGAACTGTAAAAAATCGGTATCCGAAGACGCCGGGTTCACAGCTCGAAAAGCCGGTCAAATTATACCCGTGAAGACGGCTATTGCAACATGGCAAAAATCCTTAATTTTTGCGGCCTTCCGCGCGAAATTAAGGTTATGTTCATATCGAAAGGAATGGATGTTTTATTACTACAAAAAGCGTAAAAATCACGATTCTGACAGGCCAAAATAGCACAGTAAGCGGTCCAAATCCGCTAAGTTATCGTAACTTATTACTAACTTACCGCTATCCTGCTTGCCCGGCTGAAGTTGTACCTGATTGCCTATTTTTTCTGAAATCTGGCGCTCGATGTAACCAAATTGGGGATCGCGAACGGGTTCAACCTTGGTTTTTGCCGGTTCCAACGTCTTTTGCACGAGTTTCTCGGTATCTCGCACGGTCAATCCCTTCTGAGCGACCAGTTTGGCCAGCTCGGATTGGGCCGGGCCGCTCAGGGCCAGCAGGGCGCGGGCATGGCCCATGTCGAGATCACCGTGCTCAACGAAGCGTTTCACATCCTCGTTGAGCTGATTGAGGCGCAGCAGGTTGGTCACGGTCGTGCGGGACTTGCCCACGGCTTCAGCCACCTGCTGGTGGGTCAGTTCGAACTCGGTCAGCAGCCGCTGCAGGGCAACCGCTTCCTCGATGGCGTTGAGATCTTCACGCTGGATGTTCTCAATCAGCGCGATGGCCACCGCAGCCTCGTCGGGCACGTCCTTGACCAGGCAGGGAACGACCTCGAGCCGGGCCAGCTGGGAGGCACGCCAGCGCCGCTCACCTGCGATGATCTCGAAGCGGTTCTCACCGATGGATCGTACCACTATCGGCTGAATCACACCTTGCGCCCGAATGGAGTTGGCCAGGTCTTCCAGCGCATCCTGCGACATGTCCTTGCGTGGCTGGTACTTGCCGGACTGGAGCCACTCCACCGGCAGCTTGCGCAGCTCGCCCTGGTTGGTGGGCGCCATGGCCTGCTCGGTGCGCTGGTCGCTCATCACCTGTTTCTGGCGGGCGGCTGTACTGGTGCTGAGCAGGGCATCCAGTCCCTTGCCCAGGCCACGTTTCTTCAGAGTCATAGGCTCTCTCGGTCTGCGGTGATCGGTTGGCGTTCCTGTTCCTGGCGGCGCAGTATCTCGCCAGCCAGAGCCAGATAGGCCTTGGCCCCCACCGATGCTTTGTCATAGTGCATGGCCGGGGCACCGAAGCTCGGGGCCTCCGCCAGTCTTACGTTGCGGGGGATGATGGTGCGATAGACCTTGTCCCCAAAGTGCTGTTTCAGCTGATCGGACACATCATTGGCCAGCCGGTTGCGGTGATCGAACATGGTGCGCAGCACCCCTTCGATCTTCAGCTCCGGATTGACCACGGCCGCCAGCTTGCTAATGGTGTCCACCAGGGCGGTGAGACCCTCCAGCGCATAGTATTCGCACTGCATGGGCACCAGCACTGAGTCGGCAGCGGCCATGGCGTTGACGGTCAGCATGTTGAGGGAAGGGGGGCAGTCGATGAAGACGTAGTCGTATTTGTCCCGCACCGAGGCCAGCGCGTTGCGCAGGCGGATCTCGCGGGCGAAGAATTCCATCAGGCGGATTTCAGCTGCCGTGACGTCGGCATTGGCGGCGATGAGGTGATAACCCCCCGAGGTTTCGGGGATGATAACCTCCTTGATGGGGGTATCTTCGATCAGCAGTTCATAGGCGGTGCGCTCGACTTCGTACTTGTCGACGCCGCTGCCCATGGTGGCATTGCCCTGCGGATCCAGATCGATCACCAGCACCTTGCGCCGGGTGGCGGCCATGGAGGCGGCCAGATTCACACAGGTGGTGGTTTTACCCACTCCACCCTTCTGGTTGGCTATGGCAATGACTTTTCCCACACTATCCCCTAAATGAATACGGCGGCCCTATTCGGGCTGGATGGCTTGAAACTCCAGCAGATGGCGCTCGCCTTCCAGCTCCGGCACCACCAGCTTGTGAGTGGCGACTAGACGGATATTGGCGGGCAGCTCGGCCAGCTCCTGCTCGGGATATTGTCCCTTCAGCGCCAGGAAACTGCCTTCGGCCGACGGCAGATGATGACACCAGCTCAGCATGTCCTCCAGGGAGGCGAAAGCCCGACTTAGTACCCCATCGAAACCCACTTCTGGCTGATATTCTTCAACCCGGGACTTGATGGGCGTCACATTGGTCAGCCCCAGCTCCAGGATCACCTGGCGGATGAAGTTGATCCGCTTGCCCAGGCTGTCGAGCAGCACGAACTGCTTGTCCGGATTGATGATGGCCAGCGGCAACCCAGGTAAACCGGGACCCGTCCCGACATCGATGAAACGCTCACCCTTGAGGTGAGGGCTCACCACCAAGCTGTCGAGGATATGCTTGACCAGCATGGCGTCCGGATCACGCACCGAGGTGAGATTGTAAGCCTTGTTCCACTTGTGCAGCAACTCGACCAGGCGAACCAACTGACTCTTTTGGATATCAGTGATAACAATATCGGCCTGCATGAGCAGGCCGTTCAGTCTTTCCAGCATGTTTTCCAACGGTGAGAATCCTCAGGCGGTTTTGCGCAGCAGGCCGTGCTTCTTCAGGTGTACCAGCAGAATGGAGATGGCGGCCGGGGTGATGCCGGAGATGCGAGAGGCCTGACCTATGGTCTGCGGCTTGGCATCGTTGAGCTTGGCGATCACCTCGTTGGAGAGACCGTTCACGTCGCGGTAGTTCATGTCCAGCGGCAACAGTGTGTTCTCGTTGCGCAGCTGCTTCTCCACCTCGTCGTGTTGACGCTCGATGTAACCGGCGTACTTGATCTGGATCTCCACCTGATCGGCGGCGGCGGTGTCCACCACGGCAGGACCGACCCCCTCAATGGCCATCAGGGCGTCATACGTCACCTCTGGGCGGCGCAGCAGTTCTTCCAGGCTCTGTTCGCGGGTCAGCGGGGTGTTGACCAGGGCATTGACCGCTTCCAGGGACGGGTGTTGCGGGTGGATCCAGGTCGACCGCATGCGCTGGCGCTCCTGCTCGACCAGTTCCATCTTGGCGTTGAACTTGCTCCAGCGATTATCATCCACCAACCCGAGTTCGCGGCCGATGCCGGTCAGGCGCAGATCCGCGTTGTCTTCCCGCAGCAGCAAGCGGTATTCGGCGCGGCTGGTGAACATGCGATACGGCTCGCGAGTCCCCAAGGTGGAGAGATCGTCCATCATCACGCCCATGTAGGCCTGATCCCGACGCGGATGCCAGGCCTCCTTGCCCTGAGCGCGTAGACCAGCGTTCAAACCCGCCATCAGTCCCTGAGCCGCCGCTTCTTCATAGCCGGTGGTGCCGTTGATCTGGCCGGCGAAGAACAGGTTTTCGATGCACTTGCTCTCCATGTTGGCCTTGAGATCCCGCGGATCGAAGAAATCGTACTCGATGGCATAACCGGGACGAGTGATATGGGCATTCTCGAAGCCACGGATCGAGCGGACGATCTGCACCTGCACGTCGAACGGCAGACTGGTGGAGATCCCGTTCGGGTAGAGTTCGTGGGTGGTCAGCCCTTCCGGCTCGACGAAGATCTGGTGCGCCGTCTTGTCGGCAAAACGGGTGATCTTGTCTTCGATCGACGGGCAGTAACGGGGGCCGATCCCCTCGATCACCCCGGCGTACATGGGGCTGCGATCCAGGTTGTTGCGGATCACCTCGTGGGTCTGCTCATTGGTATGGGTGACGTAGCAGGGCACCTGACGTGGGTGCTGGCTGGCATCGCTGATGAAGGAGAAGACGGGGCGCGGATCGTCACCGTGCTGCTGTTGCATCACGGAGAAATCGACGGTGCGGGCATCGATGCGCGGCGGCGTGCCGGTCTTGAGGCGATCGATCCGCAGTGGCATCTCGCGCAGGCGTTGTGCCAGGGCGATCGAGGGAGGATCCCCGGCGCGGCCACCCTTGTAGTTTTCCATGCCGATGTGGATCAAGCCGTTCAGGAAGGTGCCCACGGTCAGCACGACCGTCTTGCCGCTGATACGGATCCCGCTCTGGGTCACCACACCGGCGACGCGATCCCCGTCCATGATCAGATCGTCACAGGCTTGCTGGAAGATCTTCAGGTTCGGGTAGTTCTCCAGGGTCTGGCGTACCACGGCCTTGTATAACAGACGATCCGCCTGGGCACGGGTAGCGCGCACAGCCGGTCCTTTGGAGGAGTTCAGGGTGCGGAACTGGATCCCGCCGAGATCGATGGCTTGCGCCATGATCCCACCCAGGGCGTCAACTTCCTTGACCAGGTGTCCCTTGCCGATCCCGCCGATCGCTGGATTGCAGGACATGTGCCCCAGCGTATCTATGTTGTGGGTCAGCAACAGGGTATTTAGGCCCATACGGGCGGACGCTGTTGCTGCTTCGGTGCCTGCGTGACCGCCACCGACGACGATCACATCAAATTGTTCATGGTATTGCATTGGGGATCACCTTGATCTGCACGCCTGAAGATCGTTATTTGCCTGGTCTGAAGGGCGGATCATTCTATCTGTTTAGCATCCAGAGGGGAACGTCTACTTCAGGATCAGTATGGATGAAGGATCCGTTAAATAGATCTTAAGGATCTTTAGATCGATCTTTTATTGGATCTTTTATTAGGATCCGCCGTTTCTGTTGATAAGCACTTTTTGATCATAAAGATCATCTGGTTAGAGGCGATCCCAGCTTGTGGAAAAGCTTGGATCCCAGGGCCCTGAAGGGGGGGATAAGTCGCCATTTTATCCACATCGCATCATTGATATGGATCTCATACATGGATAACTATAGGTTTTACAGCGGTTAACCCTATGGTTATGCACAGCGGATCCGGCAATTTTCCATTTACCTACGAAAAGCCCCATTCAGGCTTGCCTGTTAATAACCTGGTGGATAGGGATCTGGGGATAAGCGGGGAGATCTGGGTTGTTTGCGCGGATCCCCCCGCCCTGATCAGGCGATCAATGCCATCCAGTCATGGATCCAGGCTTCTGCCGCATCTTCCGGGATCTCATGCTGGGTCACATCGATGTCGAGACGATCCCCTATCCGGCTGGCGCCGCACTCGGCCAGCAGCCGATCCAGGGTTCTGCCGCCCTGGCAGAAGGTGTCATAACTGCTGTCACCCAGTGCAATCACCCCGTATTTCAAGGCATTAAGATCCGGCTGCTGGTCGGCAAGATCCTTGGCGAAGGGCAGCAGGTTGTCGGGAATATCGCCGGCACCATGGGTGGAGGTGATCACCAGCAGGATGGCATCCGGCTCGGCCAGCACCTCGGCAAGGCTTGCCGGGTTGTGGATCTTCGGCTGATGCCCCGCCTGTTCCAGCAGGCTGGCGACATGATCTGCGACATATTCGGCGGCGCCCAGCATGGAGCCGACGACGAGATTGAGTTTGGCCATGGAATGGATCCTGAAAAAACGCGGAAAGTGCGGAGCCGGGATTCTACCGCCAAAGGATGTGGATAAATATGGATAAAGCTTGGGGATAAGGATCCTTTCGGAATTTTCAGGGTAAAGACGGGATCGAGCGCCTTTTTTGATCCTCTGCCGAGCGTATCTCTTTTTCTTGCTAAACGAATGAGTCCTGACGCTCAAAAAACGGCGTGTTGATACGTTGGGTAACAATCTAGATGCAAATGATTAGCAATTATTGAATCGATTCGATCATGGCTCCTGTAGTAGCATAATGATGCTTTATTCGCCTAAGGAGTCGGGCAAACCGGCAGGATTGGGCGCCCATAATAAGAAACCAAAATATAACTCATTGATATTTGAGACACTTAATATGATTGCGCAAAAAAATACCCCCAATGCAGTGATGCAAAAGAGAGTTGCTCAGCGACTGCTGCCGCTCTCCTGTTTGCTGGCCAGCCTGCCGGTGCTGGCTGCGGAACAAACCGAAAAAGAGCTGCCCAAGGCCAGCGAAACCATGGTAGTTACGGGTACCGCCATGAAGGTCGAAGTGCCCATGGCCGAGACCCCGCGTGCCGTCTCCGTGGTCAATCGCGAAGAGATGGATCAGCACGCCGTCCAGCAGCTGGATGAATCCCTGCGTTACCGTTCAGGCGTCCTCGCCGGTCTCTATGGTTCTGACAACAACACCGACTGGTTCAAGGTACGTGGCTTCGATGCCGCCCAATACCTTGATGGCAACCGTCTGTTCAGCACGGGTTACTACGTGTGGACCCCAGAGCCCTTTGGTCTCGAGAGCGTGGAAGTGCTCAAGGGCCCAGCCTCCATTCTCTATGGTGAGGCGCCTCCCGGTGGCGTGATCAACTCCATCAGCAAGCGTCCGACCGCGACCCCGCAAGGCCTGGTCAATCTGCAACTGGGCAGCCGGGATCTGCGTCAGGTCGGGGTCGATTTCTCTGACGATCTGACCGACAACAGCCGCTATCGCATGGTTGCTCTCTATAAAGAGCGGGATGGCGTGCTGGATGGCACCTATAACGAGCGTGCCTACCTGGCGCCGAGCGTGACCCTGGATATCTCGGATCGCACCAGCCTCACCCTGCTGGCCAGCTTCCTGCACGACGAAGGTGTGCCCACCAATGGCTTCTTCCCTGTCTATGGCACCCTCAATACCGAAGGCGGCCAGATCGATCCCAGCACCAACCTGAGTCAGCCGGGTTACGATCGCAACCGCAACACCCAGATCTCCGCCGGTTATGAGCTGGCTCACCAGATCAACAACACCTGGGAGTTCAAGCAGAACGTCCGCTTCAACTACAACGATCTGCTGCTGCGTCAGACCTATATCTTCCCGACTTACGAGGGCACTACCGCCTACCGTGGTCTGGTTTACCGTGATGGGGACACCAAGAGTGCCACCATGGACAACCAACTGGTGGGTTACTGGAACACGGATCGCACCGAGCAGACCCTGCTGATGGGGATCGATCTGCAACGCCACGTGAACGAAGGGGTCGAGGCTGACAACTACGGCATGGGCTCCATCGATACCATGCACCCGGATTACAGCGGCTTCCCAGGCTTTGATGAGTCCACTGCGACCTATCAGAAGAACACCAAGGGCCAGAGTGGCCTCTATGCCCAGCACCAGATCCGCTGGGACGATCGCTGGTTGCTGACCGCGGGTGGTCGTTTTGACTATGTGGAGACCCACAACATCAGCGAAGCCACCAGCAAGAACGAGAAGCAGTATGACGACAACCTCTCGCTCTCCGGCAGCCTGATGTACCTGGCCGACAACGGCCTCTCCCCGTACTTCGCCTATGCTGAGTCGTTCGAAGTGCTGCCGGGTATCGATCCGAACACCAAGAATTCCTACAAGCCGCTGGAAGGCAAGCTGTATGAGACCGGCATCAAGTACGCGCCGAGCTTCCTCGATGGCTACATCAACCTGGCGCTGTTCGATCTGGAGCAGACCAACTCCCTGGTCTCCACCGGTTCGGGCCAGCAGACCCAGGCGGGTAAAGTGACCTCCCAGGGGGTCGAGCTGGAAGGGAGCGTGCAGGCCACCGAAGCGCTGCGCCTGACCGCTGCCTATACCTACACCGATGCCAAGACCAACGACACAGGTGATGGCGATCGCCGCGCCAGTCTGATCCCGCGCCACCAAGCCTCCTTCTGGGGCAACTACAAGGTGCAACAGGGTCCGGTTTCCGGTCTGGAAGTGGGTACCGGGGTGCGTTACATCGGCTCCAGTGTCGGCATAGGCGCCGTGGATGCGAACTACAACCCCATCTATGGTTCCGCCGAAGTGCCAGCCCAGACCGTGTGGGATGCGATGATCGGGTATGACTTTGCCAAGAACTGGCGTGCCCAGATCAACGTCACCAACCTGCTGGACGACACCTATGTGGCGAGCTGTGACTACTACTGCTACTACGGTGAGCCGCGCAGCATAGTCGGCACCGTCAACTACCGCTGGTAAGATACAGGCCGGGCGGGAGCATTAGCTCCCGCCCTCCTTCTTTTTGTACACAGGCCTGTCATGGAACTCTTGTCACTCGTTTACCGCCAATACCGTTGGCCCTTCATCCTCATTACCCTGCTCAGTCTGCTCAGTGCCGTGAGTGGGATAGGTGTTATCGCCTTTATCAATCAATCGCTTATCGAATCCGTTGGCGAGCCGTTGCCGGTGCTTGGCCAGCTGATCGGCCTCATTATCCTGCTGCTGGTCATTACCCTCGGCTCCCAGCTGGCGCTGACCACGCTCGGTCATCATTTCGTCTATCACCTGCGCGGCCGCCTGCTCAAGCAACTGCTGGATACCGACGTCGCGCGCATTCGCCAGATAGGGCAGGGGCCGCTGCTGGCCTCCCTCTCCAGCGACATAGGCCAGATCACTATTGCCTTCGTACGCCTGCCCGAGCTGGTGCAGGGGCTGGTGCTCACTCTTGGCTCCACTTTCTATCTCGGCTGGCTCTCCCCATCCCTGCTCGGTGTGACTGCGCTCTGGGTCACCTTCACCATGGTGGTGGGCTGGCTGCTGGTGAATCATGTCTATCGCCACCTGTCCCATATGCGTCAGGCCGAAGACAAGCTCTATCAGAACTACCAGTCCATCATCGACGGCAGCAAGGAGCTGGCGCTCAACCGCGAGCGGGCTCACTTCGTCTACCACCAGCTCTATGAGCGCAATGCCCAGGACTATCGCCGTCACGTCATCAGCGCCGATACCTATCACCTGAGCGCGGTGAACTGGTCGAATATCATGATGCTGGGGGCCATAGGTCTGGTGTTCTTCCTGGCCAATGGCCTCGGCTGGGCCAACACCAATGTGGCGGCAACCTTCGCCCTGACCCTGCTGTTCCTGCGCACCCCCTTGCTGCAGGGGATTGGCGCCTTGCCGACCCTGATCGCCGCCCAGGTGGCGTTTGACAAGATAGCTACCCTGACCCTGGCCGAGCCGGATCCCGCCTTCCCGTTGCCGCCGGCCCCCCGTGCCTGGCAGCGGATCCAGCTGGAGGAGGTGAGCTTTCACTATCAGGGGGAGGGCGGCTTTGCCGTGGGTCCCATCAATCTGACCATTGAGAAGGGAGAGCAGATCTTCATTATCGGTGGCAACGGCTCCGGCAAGTCGACCCTGGCCATGTTGCTGACCGGCCTCTATCAGCCTGTCTCGGGCCGGATCCTGCTGGATGGCGAGCCCATCGTGGATCACAACGCCTATCTGGCGCTCTTCTCCGCCATCTTCACCGACTATCACCTGTTCCAGCACCTGCTGGGGCCCGAGCCCAAGCAGGCCCTGATCGAAGAGTGGCTGGAGCGGCTACAGATGGGCAGCAAGCTTCGCATCGAGGGTGACTTCATCACCAACATCGAGCTCTCCCAGGGGCAGCGCAAGCGGGTCGCCCTGCTGCTGGCCCTGGCGGAGCAGCGGGAGGTTATGCTGTTTGACGAGTGGGCCGCGGATCAGGATCCTCAGTTCCGCCGCATCTTCTATCAGGTGCTGCTGCCGCGGCTCAAAGAGATGGGCAAGACGGTGATCGCCATCAGTCACGACGATCTCTACTTCTCCCAGGCGGATCGCCTGCTGGAAATGCGTCAGGGCCAACTCACCGAGCTGACCGGCGAACAACGTGCCCGGGTCAGCCAGGATGCGGTTGCCCATCTGGATACCGATTTGAATGCAGAGGTGCCGGTCTGAACCCGGCCAACAGGAACCGCTTATGTTTGAGATGAAAGCCGCCAGCTTTGCGGTCAATGGCCGCCAGCTGCTGCAACCCACCGACCTGCGCTTCGAGCAGGGTCAGGTCTATGGCCTCATCGGCCACAATGGCTCAGGCAAATCCACCCTGCTCAAGCTGCTGGCCCGCCAGCAGCCCATGAGCGGCGGCGAGATCCTGTTCGACGACAAGCCGCTGAGCGACTGGGGCAACCGGGACTTCGCCCGCCAGGTCGCCTACCTGCCCCAGCATCTGCCGAGTGCCGAGAACCTGACTGGCCGCGAGCTGGTGGAGATGGGGCGCTACCCCTGGCGCGGTCTGCTGGGCCGCATGCGGGAAGAAGATCACCGTCAGGTGGAAAAAGCCATCGAGCTCACTCACACCGAGCCCTTCGCCGATCGGCTGGTGGACACCCTCTCTGGCGGTGAGCGGGGCCGGGTCTGGCTCGCCATGCTGCTGGCCCAGGAGAGCCGTTTCATCCTGCTGGACGAGCCGCTGGCCGCCCTGGACGTGGCCCATCAGATGGAGGTGCTGACCCTGGTCAAGCAGCTCAGCCGTCAGCTCAACCTCGGGGTCATCATCGTCATCCACGACATCAACATGGCCTCCCGCTTCTGCGATCAACTGGTGGCGCTGCATACGGGTCGCCTGCTGATCCACGGTGAGCCTTCGCGCATCATGACCAGCGAGACCCTGCAGGACATCTATGGCATTCCCATGGAGGTGATGCGTCATCCGGCCCATGCCCACTCCATCGCCATCATCTAGCGGGGCCATCTCTATGCGTTTATTGAAGAAAATGGGCTGGCTCTGCTGTTTGCTGGCGCCGCTGCTGCTGCAAGCCGAACCGGCCAAGCCGGTCGCTACAGGGCTGGATAGCGGAAAGCCTGCGGGGACTGAGCAGATGCCCCGTATCGCGACGGTTGACTGGACCATAGCGGAAACCCTGCTGGCTCTCGGCGTCACGCCGCTGGCCATGGGGGATGTGGAGTCCTACCGCGCCTGGGTGAGGGAGCCCAAGCTGCCCGCCGAGGTGGTAGACATAGGCCTGCGGATGCAGCCCAACCGCGAGCTGCTGGCGGAGCTCAAACCCGATCTCATCCTCATCTCGCCGCTGATGGCATCGCTGGAACCCACCCTGTCCCGCATCGCACCTGTGCAATCCATCGCCCTCTATGAACCCGATGCGGATCTGTGGCAGCGGCTGCACGAGGCGACCCTGACAATCGCCGCCCTGGTGAACAAAACCGCCGAGGCCGAGCGCCAGCTCGCCGCGCTGGAGCGGGATCTGGCGCAGATGAAGGCACAACTGCCTGCGGATCTCCCCCCCCTGTTGCTGGTGCAATTTATCGACGAGCGCCATGTGCGGGTATTCGGCCGCCACAGCCTGTTCGAGGCGGTGATGAATCGGTTGGGGCTGCGCAACGCCTGGCAGGGGGAGACCAATGCCTGGGGCTTTTCCGTGGTCAGTCTCGAACAGTTCCTGGCACTTCCAGAGGCTCGGCTGGTGGTGGTCGATCCTATCCCGGTGGGGGTGAGTGAGCGGCTGCAGGAGCCGGGCCTGTGGCAGCATCTTCCTCTGGTGAAGCAGGGTAAGGTGCTGCACCTGTCCGCCGTCTGGAGCTTCGGTGGCCTGCTCGCCGCCCGCCGCTTCGCCGCTCTGTTGAGTGACGCCTTGCAAGAGGATCAGCCCTCCGATCCGGCAACTCAGATGACCGCCAAGGGGGCCGCCCAATGAACGCTATTCTTCCCGCCTCCCTGCTCAGGCCCGGTCTGTTCCTGCTGTTGCTCATCATCGCACTGGCTGGTTGGGATCTGGCTCACCAGCTGCCGCAGGCATTCTGGTGGCAGGCCCTGTTCTCGCCCCAGCTGGATGATGCTCGCCAGGCGGTGATCCACTTCAGCTGGCTGCCGAGGCTGGCTATTTGCCTGCTGGCCGGCGCCGCCCTCGGGCTGGCAGGCACCCTGATGCAGCAGGTGCTGCGCAATCCGCTCGCCTCGCCGACCACGCTCGGGGTTGCCTCCGGTGCCCAGCTGGCGCTGATGGTGGTGACCCTGTTTGCCCCGAGCTGGCTGCTGATCGGGCGCGAGTGGATCGCCATGCTGGGGGGGAGCCTCGCCATGGGGCTGGTGTTTGCCCTGGCCTGGCGTCGTCAGCTCAACCCGGTCGTCATAGTGTTCGCGGGCCTGGTGATCAACCTCTATCTGGCGGCCATCAGCCTGGGACTCCTGCTGTTCTTCCAAGAAGAGCTCAAAGGCCTGCTGGTGTGGGGCAGCGGCTCACTGGCCCAGACCAGCTGGAGCGGGGTCGGCTACCTGTTGCCACGGCTGCTGGTGGCTGGCGTGCTGGCGGCGCTGCTGACCCGCCCCTTGGCGGTGCTGGAGCTGGACGATGCCAGCGCTCGCAGCCTGGGGGTCTCCCTCAAGCACCTGAGATTCGCCGGCCTCGGCCTCGCTGTCTTCATTACGGCTTGCGTGGTGAGCGTGGTGGGGCTCATCGGCTTCATCGGCCTGGCGGCCCCCGTCATGGTGCGCATGCTGGGAGTGAGGCGGCTCGGCCTGCGCCTGCTGTGGGCACCGGTGCTGGGTGCCCTGTTGCTGGCGGCCACCGATCTGCTGCTGCAATCCCTGACCCGCTTCTGGCCCGTGCTGATCCCGACCGGTGCCATGACGGCCCTGTTGGGGGCGCCGCTGCTGCTCTGGCTGATCCCGCGCCTCACCTTCAAGTCATCGACGCCCAAGTCGGCCAGCGGACTGGTGGTGGAGCGGCATCCGGCGCCGGCCCGCTTCATCGGCTGGCTGGTGGCCGCTCTGCTGGTGGCCATGCTGGCTTCCCTGCTGTTCGGGCAGGGGATGCATGGCTGGGGCTGGCCGAGCTGGCTCAGATGGGAGGCTCAGCTGGAGTGGCGTTTGCCACGTACCCTGGCGGCCGCTGCGGCCGGCGTGCTGCTGGCCCTGGCGGGAACCCTGCTGCAGCGGGTCAGCAACAACCCCATGGCGAGCCCAGAGCTGCTGGGGGTGAGTGGTGGCACCTTTATGGGGGTGATCGCGACGGCCTTGCTGTTGCCAGCTTTGCCGCTGTCCATGATGCTGGTGGGAGGGCTAGTAGGGGCCTTTGGCTGCCTGCTGCTGTTGGTGCTCATTAACCGCAAGCATGGCTTCCAGCCGGAGCGTATCCTGCTGTCCGGCATCGCCATCACGGCGTTGTTCGAGCCGCTGCAGGCCATAGCGCTGGCCAACGGCGATCTGCGGGTGCAGCAACTGCTCTCCTGGATGTCCGGCTCCACCTATTACGTCACCCAGCCGGTGGCCGTGGCGCTGGCGGTGCTGGCGCTGCTGATGCTGGGGGTCTGCTTGCTGGTGAGCCGCTGGCTGGATCTGATGCCCATGGGACCGGCGGTGGCGACGGCGCTCGGCATTCGCCTTAACCGGGCCCAGCTCGTCATCCTGCTGCTGGTGGCCGTGCTCACCGCCAGTGCCACCATGGTGATAGGGCCGCTCTCCTTCGCCGGTCTGCTGGCGCCACACATGGCCAAGCTGATGGGGCTGGTGCGGGCGCGCTGGCACCTGCTCGGGGCGGCGGGTTGCGGCGCCTTGCTGATGGTGTCGGCGGACTGGATAGGTCAACAAGTCCTGTTCCCGCAGGAAGTGCCGGTCGGACTGGTATCCACCCTGTTAGGGGGCGCTTACTTCATGTGGTGCCTGCGCCGGCTATAGGTTTTAGAATAAAAAATGCACAAAAAAGCCCGGGATGAACCCGGGCTTTTTATTGTCTGCCGTGTGGCGTTATTTGCCGATGCAGAAACTGGAGAAGATGCGGCCCAGCAGATCGTCCGAGCTGAACTCACCGGTGATTTCACTCAGAGACTCCTGCGCCAGGCGCAGCTCCTCGGCCACCAGCTCACCCGCCACGAACACCTCCAGCTGCTCTTTCGCCACCAGCAGCCGCTCGGCGGCGCGCTCCAGTGCATCCAGGTGGCGGCGACGGGCCATAAAGCCCCCTTCGGTATTGCCCTGGAAGCCCATGCAGGCCTTGAGGTGCTCACGCAGGGCGGGCAGCCCCAGCTCTGTCTTGGCTGAGATGCGGTAGACGGCGTGGCCTTGCTCCTGGCTTGGGGAGAGATCTTCTCCGGTCAGATCGGCCTTGTTGCGTACGACGGTGAGGCCGATGTTTTTTGGCAACCGATCAACAAATTCCGGCCAGATCTCGTGGGGGTCTATGGCATCTGTGGTGGTACCATCCACCATAAACAGCACCCGGTCGGCCTGCTCTATCTCGGCCCAGGCGCGCTCTATGCCGATCTGCTCCACCTTGTCCTGGGTGTCGCGCAGGCCGGCGGTATCTATGATGTGCAGCGGCATGCCATCCAGGTGGATGTGCTCGCGCAGCACGTCGCGGGTGGTGCCGGCGATTTCGGTGACGATGGCGGACTCGCGCCCGGCCAGGGCGTTGAGCAGGCTCGACTTGCCGGCGTTGGGACGACCGGCGATCACCACCTTCATCCCTTCCCGCAGCAGGGCGCCTTGCTTGGCTTCACCGCGCACGTCGTCCAGTTCTGCCATGATGGCGTACAGATCGCCCGCTACCTTGCCGTCGGAGAGAAAATCGATCTCCTCGTCCGGGAAGTCGATGGCGGCCTCCACATAGATCCGCAACCGGGTGAGACTCTCTACCAGCTGCTGGATCTTGCCGGAGAACTGGCCCTGCAGGGAGTGCATGGCGCTGCGGGCGGCCTGCTCGCTGGAGGCCTCGATGAGATCGGCGATGGCTTCGGCCTGAGCCAGATCCAGCTTGTCGTTGAGGAAGGCGCGCTCGCTGAACTCGCCGGGGCGGGCGGGGCGGATGCCGTCAATCTGCAGGATGCGGCGGATCAGCATGTCCAGGATGACGGGGCCACCGTGACCCTGCAGCTCCAGCACGTCTTCGCCGGTGAAGCTGTTGGGAGCCTTGAACAGCAGGGCTATGCCCTGATCCAGCGGCTGACCCTGCTCGTCATTGAACGGCAGATATTCGGCGTAACGCACTCGAGGCAACTTGCCGAGTACCACCTCGGCGACCCGCTGGGCGGCGGGGCCGGAGACCCGGACTATGCCGACGCCACCCCGGCCGGGGGCGGTGGCCTGGGCCACGATCGTATCTGTTGTCATCTTGCTTGGCTCATGTGTTCGAAAAGCGAATGGGGACATTGTAATAAAAAAGGCGGCCCTAAGGCCGCCTCTTTTGTCATCGAGGAAGATTAGCTGCGGGTGTGCAGGCCTTTCTTCTCCAGCTGACGATAGATGATGGTCTGCTGGGTGATGGAGATGACGTTGCTCACCAGCCAGTACAGGGTCAGACCTGCCGGGAACCAGAGGAACATGAAGGTGAAGATGATCGGCATGAACTGCATCACTTTCTGTTGCATCGGGTCGGTGATGGTGGTCGGGCTCATCTTCTGCAGATACCACATGGAAGCACCCATGAGGATTGGCAGCACGAAGAAGGGGTCCTTCACCGACAGGTCGGTGATCCACAGGGTGAACGGCGCATGGCGCAGTTCAACCGACTCCATCAGTGCCCAGTACAGGGCAATGAAGATAGGCATCTGCACCAGGATCGGCAGACAGCCACCGAGCGGGTTGACCTTCTCCTTCTTGTACAGCTCCATCATGCCCTGGGACATCTTCTGACGATCGTCACCGAAGCGTTCCTTGAGCGCAGCCAGCTTGGGTTGCAGCATGCGCATCTTGGCCATGGAGGTGTACTGGGCCTTGGTCAGCGGGAACATGATACCGCGCACCAACAGGGTCAGCATGATGATGGCCACACCCCAGTTCTGGACGAAGCCGTGGAACACGGTCAGCAGCCAGTGCAGCGGTTGGGCGATGAACCAGAGCCAGCCGTAATCGACGGTCAGGTCCAGGTGGTTTGCCACCTTGGCCATCTGGTCTTGCAGCTTGGGACCGATCCACAGCTGGCTGGTCACTTCGGCTTGTTGGCCGGCAGCGATGTCTACCAGCGGCGCCTTGTAGCCGATGATGGCCTGGTCTTTACCCGGGATCACACGGCTGTAGAAGCTGTTGGTATCGTTGGCATTCGGTGCCCAGGCGGAGACGAAGTAGTGCTGCAGCATGGCGACCCAACCACCCTTGGTGGTTTTGTTCAGGTCGGCGTCCTGCATCTCGCTGAAGGTGTACTTCTTGTAGCGGGTATCTTCGCTGGAGAAGGCACCACCACGGTAGGCGCTGGCCACCATGGCATGACCTTCCTGATCCTTCGGCGTGGTCATGGTCTGCTTCAGCTGACCATAGAACTGCACCTGAACCGGTTCGGCAGACTTGTTGTCGATCTTGTAGTCGACGCCAACGGCATAGTCACCACGCTTGAGCACGAACTCCTTGGTGAAGACCACGCCCTTGCTGTCGGTCCAGGTCATGGGAACCACGACCTGATCCTGACCCTCGGCCAGTTGGTAGCTGGTCTGGGCGGCATCATAGGTAGGACGACCCTGAGCCTGACTGTCCGGGCCATCACGACCCACCAGGCCGCTCTGGGCAACATAGAGGTGTGCAGGCTGGCTGGTCAGCAGGGTGAACGGCTGATCCTTGCCTTCTTCCAGCTTATGGGCCAGCAGTTGGGCAGAAACGATATCACCGCCCTGGGTGTCCAGGGTCAGCTTGAGCACGTCGGAGGAGACGGTGATCAGCTTGCGTGCGGCGGTGGCGTTGGCTTGCTCGGAAACCTGAGGAATATCACCGGTCTGACCGGCTTCAGGTACGAAATGTTCGGTTTGGGCCACGGTAGTCGGGGCCGGCTTCGGAGCCTTGTCGGACTCCCACTGTTGCCAGAGCAAGAAGCTCACGAACAGCAAACCGATCAGGAGTAAATTGCGTTGTGATTCCATAGTCTTCAGTTTCTTCGCTTTGGTTGCGGAACCGGGTCATAACCACCCTCGGATAAGGGATGGCATTTTAATAGACGTTTGCTAGCTAACCAAACGCCTTTTATGAAACCGTGAAGTCGGATTGCTTCTATCGCAAATTGGGAACAAGTCGGAGTGAAACGGCAGCGCGGCCCGAGCAGGGGACTAATGATTAGCTGATACAGGCGTATCAGTTTGATAGCTACCCATTGCAACGGCGTGACAGAGTGCGCCATAGCTTTTCCAGTAACTTGAACAACTCCTCGTTATCCATCTCTTTGACGCCACCCTTGGCGATAACGACGATGTCGATAGCGGGCAGATTGGCTTGATTGAGGCGGAAGCTCTCCCGCACCACTCGTTTGACACGGTTACGCCAGACGGCACGCTTGAGTGCTTTTTTGGGCACGGCGAGGCCAAGACGGGGGTGTTCGAGGGTATTGGGGCAAGCAAGAAGCGTAATTTGCGGAGAAGCGGCCCGGACAGGCTCGGCGAAAACGCGTTTGAAGTGTTCGGGAGTTAACAGACGTAACTCCCGAGAGAAGGTGTGCTGGGTAGGCATTAGACTACCAGGCGGGCACGACCCTTGGCACGACGAGCGGCCAGAACTTTGCGACCGTTGGCAGTAGCCATGCGAGCGCGGAAACCGTGAGAGCGCTTGCGCTTCAGGTTGGACGGTTGAAAAGTACGTTTCATGATTCGATTCCGTATTTCTGTACAGTTTTGATTGTCACACTTAGCCGACGCGCCAGCTATAGCGTGTGACGACTAGCAAAAGAGGCCGAATTCTAAACAGAGTTCAGCTTCTCGTCAATCCGCCGTATCCCCTCATCTCGCCCTGACTCGGCAAAGAGGCAGTGAAAGCTGACAGGATCCGAAGGATCAAGGGCCCCGAATTATACTGGCAACCCGGTGTTAAACAAGGATCCTCCAATAAAAAAGGCGGCAAAGCCGCCAAAGAGAGAGCTAGTTAAGCACTTTCCGCAGGAACTCCCGGGTGCGGGGATCCTGCGGATCGACCAATATCTGACTCGGCGGGCCCTGTTCCACGATCCGGCCCCCCTCCATGAAGATCACCCGATCGGCCACATCACGGGCAAACTCGATCTCGTGGGTCACCACCACCATGGTCTGGTGCTGGCGCGCGAGTTGTTTCATCAGACCCAACACCTCATCGACCCATTCGGGATCGAGCGCCGAGGTGGGCTCATCGAACAGGATGACCTTGGAATGGGCCGCCATGGCACGGCCGATGCCGACCCGTTGCTGCTGGCCGCCGGACAGGGAGGCCGGGTAGGCATCCTGCTTGTCGGCGAGGCCTATGTCTTTGAGGATGCCGAGGGCGGTGGCGCGGGCCTCCGCCTTGGGCTGTTTCCAGACGGTCACCAGCCCCTCTGCTATGTTGTCCAGCGCCGTCTTGTTGGCAAACAGGGCGTAGTTCTGGAACACGAAGGAGGCGCGCTTGCGCAGCTCGATGGCCTGCTGCTCACTAGCGCGGGCCAGATCGAGCTGCAAATCGTCGATGGCAAGCTGACCCGCATCCGGGGTTTCCAGCAGGTTGAGGCAGCGTAGCAGGGTCGATTTACCGGTCCCGGAGGGGCCGATGATGACCACTATCTCCCCCTGCTTGACCTCCAGATCGATGCCGTTGAGCACCTGATTGCCGTGAAAGGCCTTGGATAGGCCGTTTAATTTGATCAAGGACCCTCCTTAATAGGCTCGGTTGAGGCGTACTTCCAGCAGGTGCTGCAAGCGGGTGAAGAAGATGACCACCACCCAGTAGACCAGGGCCACCGCCATGAAGCTCTCGAAGAACTTGAAGGAGGAAGCCGCTTCCATCTGCGCCTTGCCCATGATCTCCGCCACCCCCAGGGTGAAGGCCAGCGAGGTGCTCTTGATCATGTCGATGAAGTAGTTCATCAGAGACGGAGTCGCTATGCGGGCCGCCTGGGGCAGGATTATCCGCTGCATTGCCTGGTAACGGCTCATGCCGATACTGAGGGCTGCCTCCATCTGGCTCTTGTGGATACCCAGGATGGCGGCACGGATCGATTCCGCCATGTAGGCGGCGAAGTGCAGGGTCAGGCCTATGATGGCGGCGGTAAAGGCATCCATCCCCACGAAGATGGGGAACAGCTGTGGCAGGCCGTAATAGAGCAGGAACAGCTGGACGAGCAGGGGAGTACCTCGGAAGAACGAGATATACAGCATCGCCAGCCAGTGAAGTGCGGGAACGCGAAACACCCGCACTATCGCCAAAGCCAGCGACAGTACGAGTGCCAATACGAATCCCCACAGGGCCATTTCCATCGTGGTGCCCAGGTATTTGAGCAGGATGGGAAACAGCCCTAGCGTGTACTCGAGGTCGAATTCCATCATTTATTTGTTAGTGATGTCCGCTGCGAACCATTTTTCGGAGATCTTGGTCAGGGAGCCATCTTTGCGCATGGCGGTCAGGGCGTCGTCGACCTTGGCCAGCAGCGCCTGCTTCTCCGGGGTCTTCAGGAAGGGCAGGGCGTTCTCGATGGTCTCGAACGGTGCGCCAGCCTGTTGCAGCGGCAGCTTGGATTCCTTGATCAGCTGGGCGGTGGAGACGCGGTCCATCACGAAGGCATCGATACGACCCAGGGCGACATCCTGCTCAAAGGCGGAGTCATAGGTACGGATATCGATCTTCTTGTTCGGGTCGTTCTTGCGCAGCAGCTCTTCGAAGTTGGAGCCCAGGTTCACCGCAACCTTCTTGCCTTCCAGATCCTTGAGACCGTGGATGGTGCTGTTGCCCTTGCGCACTACTATCTGGGCGCCGTCATAGACATAAGGCTGGGAGAAGGCGTACTTGGCCTTGCGCTCGTCTGTGATGGTGATCTGGTTGGAGATGGTATCGACGCGGCCGGTTTCCAGCATGCCGAACAGGCCGGAGAAGCTGGCGGTGACGAACTCTACCTTGTAACCGGTGCGCTCACCGATCTGGTTCCACATGTCCACCTCGAAGCCTTGCAGCTTGTCCTGCTTGACGAAGGTGAACGGGAAATATTTACCGGACATGCCGACCTTGATGGTTTCCTGGGCGATGGCCTGGCCGGACAGGGTGGCCAGCAGAATGGCGGCGCCGGAAATCAGCTTGATTGTGGTTTTCATGGGGATTCCTCTCTCTGTAGTTCTGTATTTTTAGTTGTAATCACGGGTTGGCGCAGATGTTATTGGAATAAAATATAAAGAATAAATGATATTTGGTTATATAAAATAACCAGGGCAATGCCGAATCATTCTGTCCACATTGCCCGCCGATGGCTGTGGGTAACTTTGGGGATGAAATCAGATCCTGGGGCGCTGGATCCTTGAAAGTCAAGGATCTTATTTGCTGGATCCGGGTGGCGGCAACTGGAGATCCAGCCGCTAAAAACGTAGAATAGCCGGTCTTTACTTAATCAATTGACGGGAGTCTAGAGTGACTGCTTCGCTATGGCAGCAGTGCCTTAACCGGCTGCAAGATGAGTTGCCCTCGGCAGAATTCAGCATGTGGATCCGGCCGCTTCAAGCGGAGTTGAGTGACAATACTCTGACCCTGTATGCACCGAATCGCTTCGTCCTGGACTGGGTACGCGACAAGTACCTGCTCCGGGTCAATGGCATCATCAACGAGCTGTGTGGAGCGGATGCTCCCACCCTGCGTTTTGACATCGGTAATCGTCCCCATCCCGTCGCGGTCGCCAGAGCGCCGGCGCGCGGTGCCGAGCCTGTGAATAACTCTCACAAGAGCTGGGAAAGCAAGACGGAAACCAAGCCCGAGCCGAACCACAAGAGCAACACCAACGTGAACTATACCTTCGAGAATTTCGTCGAAGGTAAGTCCAACCAGTTGGCTCGTGCGGCGGCCCGTCAGGTGGCAGACAATCCGGGTGGCGCCTACAACCCGCTGTTCCTCTACGGTGGCACAGGTCTGGGTAAAACCCACCTGCTGCATGCCGTCGGCAATGCCATCAAGGATCGCAAGAAAGACGCCAAAGTCATCTACATGCACTCCGAGCGTTTCGTTCAGGACATGGTGAAGGCGCTGCAGAATAATGCCATTGAAGAGTTCAAGCGTTATTACCGTAGCGTCGATGCCCTGCTCATCGATGACATCCAGTTCTTCGCCAACAAGGAGCGCTCCCAAGAGGAGTTCTTCCATACCTTCAACGCCTTGCTTGAGGGTAACCAGCAGATCATCCTGACCTCGGATCGCTATCCGAAGGAGATCAACGGGGTGGAGGATCGCCTCAAGTCCCGCTTCGGCTGGGGCCTGACCGTGGCGATCGAACCGCCCGAGCTGGAGACACGGGTCGCGATCCTGATGCGCAAGGCGGACGAGAACCAGATCCACCTGCCGGATGAAGTGGCCTTCTTCATCGCCAAGCGACTGAGATCCAACGTCCGTGAACTGGAAGGGGCCCTCAACCGGGTGATCGCCAATGCCAACTTCACCGGCCGTGCCATCAACATCGACTTCGTGCGCGAGGCATTGCGCGACTTGCTGGCGTTGCAGGAGAAGCTGGTCACCATCGACAACATCCAGAAGACGGTGGCGGAGTATTACAAGATCAAGCTGGCGGATCTGCTGTCCAAACGCCGCTCACGCTCAGTTGCCCGACCTCGCCAATTGGCGATGGCCCTGGCCAAGGAGCTGACGAACCACAGTTTGCCGGAAATCGGGGATGCCTTTGGTGGCCGTGACCACACTACCGTTCTTCATGCTTGCCGCAAGATCGAGCAGCTGAAGGAAGAGAGTCACGACATCAAGGAAGACTATTCCAACCTGATCCGTACCCTTTCTTCCTGATAACGGAACCAAGTGGACAGATGCAGTGTGAATATTCCAACCTGATCCGAACCTTTTCCTCCTAATCACAACGGAGAGCACAGATGCAGCTCGAAATTAGCCGTGAGGCCCTGTTACGTCCTCTGCAACTGGTGTCCGGTGCCCTGGGTGGCCGGCCGACCCTGCCGATCCTCGGCAACGTCCTGCTCGATGTCAGCAACGGTCTGTTGTCGCTGACCGGGACCGACCTCGAGGTGGAGATGATCGGTCAGGTCTATCTCAACAGCGACAGTCAGGATGGCCGCACCACAGTGCCGGCTCGCAAGCTGCTGGATATCTGCCGTGGCCTGCCGGAAGGGGCGGACATTCGCCTCAACACCGAAGGCGAGCGGCTGATCATCCGTTCCGGCCGCTCCCGCTTCAACCTGTCGACCCTGCCGGCGACCGAATACCCGAACATCGAGGACTGGGAATCCGTGCTCGAGTTCGACATCAGTCAGCTGGAGCTTAAAAAACTCATCGATGCGACCCAGTTCTCCATGGCCAGCCAGGACGTGCGCTACTACCTGAACGGCATGCTGTTCGAGAGCGAGGGCCACGGCCTGCGTACCGTGGCGACCGACGGTCACCGTCTGGCCACCTGCCGCCGCGAGGTGGTGCAGGAATCTCTGCCCGATCATCAAGTCATCCTGCCCCGTAAAGGGGTGCTGGAGCTGGTACGCCTGCTCGAGGCGGAAGACAAGCCGGTACGGCTGCAGATCGGTCGCAGCAACCTGCGTGCCGCCCTGGATGGCTTCATCTTCACCTCCAAGCTGGTGGATGGCCGCTTCCCGGACTGGCGCCGCGTCATCCCGCGGGGCAGCGACAAGGCGCTGATCGCCGGTCGCGAGGATCTGCGCCAGGCCTTCGCCCGCGCCGCCATCCTCTCCAACGAAAAATTCCGTGGGGTGCGTCTCAATTTGCAGCAACATTTGCTGCGCATCACCGCCAACAACCCGGAACAGGAAGAAGCGGAAGAGCTGCTTGACGTACAATACGAGGCTGGCGAGATGGAGATCGGCTTCAACGTCTCCTATGTGCTGGACGTGTTGAATACGTTAAAATGTGACCAAATCCGGATCTGCCTGAGCGATTCCATCAGCAGCGCCATTATTGAGGATTTTGACAGCCAAGATGCCCAGTACGTGGTGATGCCGATGCGGATCTAGTCGTGTCCCTGGTCAAGCTCCAGCTCAGCGACTTTCGCAACATCCAGCAAGCCAGTCTCGCGCTGTCCCCCGGCCTCAACATCCTGGTCGGGTGCAATGGCAGCGGCAAGACCAGCGTGCTGGAAGCCATTCACTACCTCGGTCTCGGTCGTTCTTTTCGTACTCACCTGACCGGGCGGGTCATCCGCCAGGGCGAGCGGGCGTTCACCCTGTTTGCCCAGTGCGAGCTGGAGGGGCGCCAGGTGCCCATCGGGCTCGCCAAGGACAAGAGTGGCGAGACCCAGCTCAAGATAGCCGGGGCTCAGGCCCAGCGGCTGGCCGAGCTGGCCGAGCTGCTGCCGGTGCAGCTGATCCATCCCGATGGCTTCAACCTGCTGACCGGCGGGCCCCAGGCGCGCCGGGCCTGGCTCGATTGGGGCGTCTTTCATCAGGAGCCGACCTTCTTCTCCCTGTGGGGGCGAGTAAGGCGGCTGTTGAAACAACGTAACGCCCTGCTGCGTCAAAGCAGTCAGTATCGCCAGTTGGCATTCTGGGATCAGGAGTTGGTGCGGTTAGGTGGTGAGTTGGCAGCGTTTCGCGCCAATTATTGTCAGGAAATTACGCCTCTGATCAAGGAAATGACGGCAGATTTTCTGCCGGAATTCGACATCAGCCTCGGTTTTTATCGGGGCTGGGAGAAAGAGACTCCCCTCGGCGACTTGCTGGAGGCGGGGTTCGAGCGGGATCGCTCGCTGGGTTACACAGGGGTAGGTCCGCAGAAGGCCGATGTGCGACTCAAGGCGAACGGTGTGCCCGCTCAGGATATTTTGTCCCGGGGTCAGCTGAAGTTGCTGGTCTGCGCCATGCGACTGGCCCAAGGGCTCTATTTGAATCAACATAGCAGCCGTGGCTGTATTTTTTTAATTGATGATTTTGCCTCTGAACTGGATGTCGACAAGCGTCGCCTGCTGGCCACAAGGCTGAAGCAGTGCGCGTCCCAGGTGTTTATCACCGCCATCGATACCGGTCAGCTCGCAGACATGATGGATGCGAGTGACTGCAAGCTGTTCCACGTGGAACAAGGCAAGATCTCCGAAACATTAGAGAAGGCAGAGAGTAAGCTATGAGTGAAAATACTTACGACTCCTCGAATATCAAGGTGCTGAAGGGCCTGGATGCGGTCCGCAAGCGCCCGGGGATGTATATCGGCGATACGGACGATGGCTCGGGTCTGCACCACATGGTGTTCGAAGTCGTCGATAACTCCATCGATGAGGCTCTGGCTGGCTACTGCTCCGAGATCCAGGTCAAGATCCACTCGGACGGTTCCGTCTCGGTGCGCGACAACGGTCGTGGCATTCCGGTGGACATCCACCCGGAAGAGGGCCGCTCTGCCGCCGAAGTCATCATGACTGTGCTGCACGCCGGCGGTAAGTTCGATGACAACTCCTACAAGGTGTCCGGCGGCCTGCACGGCGTGGGCGTCTCTGTGGTTAACGCCCTGTCCGACAAGCTGCTGCTGACCATTCGTCGCAACGGCCATGTCTACGAGCAGACCTATCACCTGGGTGAGCCGCAGGCTCCGCTCAAGCAGATCGGCGACAGCTCCTCCGGTACTGGTACCGAGGTGCGCTTCTGGCCGAGCTCGACCATCTTCAGCGACACCCTGTTCCACTACGAGATCCTGGCCAAGCGCCTGCGTGAGCTCTCCTTCCTCAACTCAGGTGTCTCCATCCTGCTGCAAGACGAGCGCGATGGCCGCGAGGTGCATTTCTGCTACGAGGGCGGTATCAAGGCCTTCGTCGAATACCTGAACCAGAACAAGACCCCGATCCACCAGAAGGTGTTCCACTTCACCACAGAGCAGGACGGCATCGGTGTCGAAGTCGCCATGCAGTGGAACGACGCCTATCAGGAAGGGGTTTACTGCTTCACCAACAACATCCCGCAGCGGGATGGTGGTACTCACCTGGTGGGCTTCCGTACCGCGCTGACCCGTACTCTCAACACCTATATGGACAGAGAGGACTACAGCAAGAAGGCCAAGATGTCTGCCGCCAGCGGTGACGACGTCCGTGAAGGCCTGATCGCCGTCATCTCGGTCAAGGTGCCTGATCCCAAGTTCTCCTCCCAGACCAAGGACAAGCTGGTCTCTTCCGAGGTGAAGACCGCCGTCGAACAGGCGATGGGTGAGAAGCTCGGCGAGTTCCTGCTGGAAAACCCGGGTGACGCCAAAATCGTGGTCAACAAGATCATCGATGCGGCCCGTGCCCGTGAAGCCGCCCGCAAGGCGCGCGAGATGACTCGCCGCAAGGGTGCGCTGGACATCGCCGGCCTGCCCGGCAAGCTGGCGGACTGCCAGGAGAAAGACCCGGCCCTGTCCGAACTCTACATAGTGGAAGGGGACTCTGCTGGCGGCTCCGCCAAGCAGGGTCGCAACCGCAAGAATCAGGCTATTCTGCCGCTCAAGGGCAAGATCCTGAACGTGGAGAAGGCGCGCTTCGACAAGATGATCTCCTCGCAAGAGGTGGGCACCCTGATCACCGCCCTGGGCTGTGGTATCGGTCGCGATGAGTACAACCCGGACAAGCTGCGCTATCACAACATCATCATCATGACCGATGCGGACGTCGATGGTGCGCACATCCGGACCCTGCTGCTGACCTTCTTCTATCGCCAGATGCCTGAAATCATCGAGCGTGGCTATGTCTTCATCGCCCAGCCGCCGCTGTACAAGGTCAAGAAGGGCAAGCAGGAGCAGTATCTGAAAGACGAAGATGCGCTGCTGCAGTACCAGACCGCCATGGCGCTGGATGGTGCAACCCTGCACGTCAACGAGTCTGCCCCGGCCATCGGTGGCGAGGCCCTGGAGCGTCTGGTCAACCAGCATCGCGCCGTGTCTCACCTGATCTCCCGCATGTCTCGCCGTGCACCGGATGCCGTCCTGACCCAGCTGATCTATCAGCCCGAGCTGACCGAGGCACTGTTGACCAGCGAGAGCGATCTACTGGCCTGGTGTCAGGCCATGGAAGCCGTGCTCAACGAGAGCAATCAGGGAGTTCAGTACCAGATGCAGGTACGCCGTGACGAGGAGCGCAGCCTGTTCGTGCCCCATGCCGTGGTGCGCCAGCACGGGGTAGACCGCGAATATCCCTTGAGCTACGACTTCCTGCAGTCCGGTGAATACCGCCAGCTGGTTTCTCTGGGCAAGGAGATCGCGAACCTGATCGAGGATGGCGGTTTCATCAAGCGCGGTGAGAAGGTCAAGCCGGTCACCAACTTCGTCGAAGCGGTCGAATGGCTGATGGGCGAAGGCAAGCGCGGCATCTACATCCAGCGCTATAAAGGGCTGGGTGAGATGAACCCGGAACAGCTGTGGGAAACCACCATGGATCCGGAAGCCCGTCGCATGCTGCGCGTCACCATCGACGATGCGGTCGGTGCCGACCAGCTGTTCTCCACCCTGATGGGTGATGCGGTCGAGCCGCGTCGTGACTTTATCGAGACCAACGCCCTGCGGGTGGCAAACCTCGACGTCTAAGACGTATCAGCCAAAGATGAAAAAGCCGGTCCCCTTGTGACCGGCTTTTTGTTTTCAGGGTTGGGCACAAGAGTCACGTTCCACGTGAAACACCGCCTCCGCAGATACCCTTATCCTCAGGTCAGTTCGGGGGCCGGGCAGTAGAGACGCAGGCGATGGCCGTCGGGATCCAGTGCCACGCAGGTGTAGCCGAACTCCATCCGGATGGGGTGCTGCGCTATGGTCAGGCAGTCGGCCTGCCACTTGGCAAAGCTGGCATCGACGCTGGCATCATCGGGCAGGGGGAAGGCCAGCTCCATGGCGCCGGCCTCCTGGCTGACAACCGGCTTGACCTGCTCTCTGGCCCAGAGTGCCAGTCTGGCGCCCGAGTCGAACACGAACATGGCGAAGCTGGGGCACTCTTCCACCGGGGCGCGCTGGAACAGCTCGCGGTAGAAGAGGGCGCTGCGTACCGGGTTGGCGACATAGAGGATGCTGAATTGGGGGATATGCATGTGACACTCCTTGCTCTGGGGGATGGCGCACTGCGCCGACCCAGTCAGCATGGCCAACCAGGGTGTCAGTTTCTGTCAGCAATGAATCCCGGCTGCGGGATCTGCTGGCTGGCCCGCCACTCTTTGAGCAGCAGGGCCGGGCTCCTGGGGTAGGGACTCTCCTCCAGTTGCAGATGGTCGATGCGATCGACCCGGAAGTGGCGAAAGTCCTGGCGCAACTCGCACCAGGCCATCAGTACCCTCACCTTGTCGAAGTAGCCGAGGGCAAAGGGCCAGACGGTGCGCTCCGAGCGTGACTCCTTCAGATCGCGATAGCTGAGAGTTACCTTGCGCTGCTGACGGATGGCGCCGCGCAGCCGCGTCTCATCCGTGCTCTGGCTGGTACGGTAGGAGCCGATGAGTAGGGCATTGGCCTGGAGTTGCTGGCGATACTCGGCGGGCAGCACGGCTTCTATCTTGGCCAGCGCACTCCTGGCCCCGGCACTGAGGGTATGGTCGGCGTGCTCGGCCACCCAGCGGGAACCCAGCACCAGGGCGTCCAGTTCCTCCTCGCTGAACATCAGTGGTGGCAGCGTGAAACCGGGTCTCAGCACATAGCCGATGCCGGCTTCCCCCTCAATCTGTGCTCCCTGGGCTTGCAGGGTAGCAATATCCCGATAGAGGGTACGCAGGCTGATGCCGAGCTCCTGTGCGAGAGCCGTGCCCGTGATGGCGTAGCGATGCCCACGCAGCAGCTGGAGCAGGGCGAGCAGGCGTTCGGAACGGGACATGAAATGGCTCCTTGGGGTCTGTGATGCGCTTCGTTGGACGGATGACGGCGAGGGCTGCGCTATACCCTGTCGCCGCGAAAGGTGCGGCGCCACTCGCTCGGGGATACCCCGAAGCGGGTGCGAAAGTGCTGGCGCAGGCTGGTAGCCGTCTTCAACCCCACCAGCTTGGCGATGCGTTCCATGGAGTGAGAGCTGGACTCCAGCAACTCCTGGCTGCGCCTGAGCCGCTCGGCCAGCAGCCAGTCGCCGACGGAGAGGCCGGTCGCCTGCTGGAAGCGGCGGGTGAAGGTACGCCGACTCATCAGGCAGTGCTCCGCCAGATTGTCCAGGTTGTGGGGCTGTGCCAGATGGGCACGCAGATGATCCAGCAGCTGATTCATCCTGGCATCCCGAGTGGAGGCGGGCACAGGTTGCTCGATGAACTGGGCCTGACCTCCTTCTCGATGGGGTGGCACCACCAGCCGCCTTGCCAGCTTGTTGGCTGTCTGGCTGCCGTGGTGCTGGCGCACCAGGTATAGGCAGCAATCCAGCCCGGCCGCCGTGCCTGCCGAGGTGATAAGCCGCTCATCGTCGACGTAGAGGGCATTGGTATCGAGCCGCACGCAGGGAAAGCGCTGCATGAAGTCCTGCTCGTATTCCCAGTGGGTGGAAGCCCTGCGCCCCTCCAGCAAGCCGGCGTAGGCCAGCACATAGGTGCCTAGGCAGAGCCCCACCACCTGGGCGCCTCTGTCATGGGCGGTCACCAAAGCATCGAGCAAGGGCTGGGCCGGACGCTCCGCCGGATCCCGCCAGAAGGGGATGATGATTATGTTCGCCTCGGCCAGGGCTTCTAGCCCATGGGGAGGGTGGATATGGAAGCCTTGTGAGGAGGCGGGTTGGGGGATGGCATCGCCGGCGCAGAGCCTGAGTTCGAACAGGGGCCGCCCCGGCATCATCATGTCGCCGAAGATGAGGCAGGGCACGGCACAATGGAAGGGGCTGAACTGATCGAAGGTCACGACGGCGACTATCGGACTAGGCATATGGTGGCTTCCTCTGCTCGTTGCACAAGGATGATAGTCGCTGGTCGTGAAAAGACGAAGGGCCATGTGGCGCCATGGCCCATTTGCTCACAGCACCAGGGTCTCGCCGTCCTCCGGCACCAGTACCCGCTGCTGCATGCCTTGTTCACCGAGATAGTCCCGCAGCTCGCGCCGCGACAGCAGGGCATGGTTGACGGCTTCCAGATGGCTGGCGATCAGGGTGGCTTGGGGGGCGGCCTGATACACGGCCAGCACGTCTTCCTTGTTCATGATGATGGGGCCGAGCCCGGGAATATGGGCATCACCACAGTTGAGTACGACCACCTCTGGGGTGTGGCGTCTCAGGCTCTGGGCCACCTGCTCGTTCCAGACAGTATCGCCGGCCAGGTAGAGGGTCTTCTCTGTGGGATGGGAGAAGACCACGCCGCAGACCTCGCCGAGCCGCTCTCCCAGCACGGCCATGATCTTGTCACTGCCGTGCTGACCTTCCGTCTGCTGCAATCGTATGCCGGCAAATTCCCCCGATTCCCCCAGCAGGCGCACATCCTGAAAGCCGCTCGCACGGAGGGTATCGGCGTCCAGCTGATGCTGCACGAACAGGGGGAGGTGCTTGGGGACCAGTTGCTGCGCCACGGGATCCCAGTGGTCCAGATGGTCATGGGTCACTATCACGGCGTCCACCGCGAGCAGGGTCGCCATGGGCAGCGGCAACTCGACCAAAGGGTTGCGCAGGTGGCTGTTGGCCATGCCCTCGAAGCCGGGATAGGCTCCCTTGGGTGCCAGCATGGGGTCGATCAGGAAGCGGATCCCGGCGTAGTGAAGGAGCAGGGTGGCGTTGCGAACCTGGGTGATTTTCATGGCGTCCTCGGTCTGGTGTGGTGTGTGTGCAACCAGTATGGCGCCGAGCGAGGTAGGCCATGAGTGGCCCACGGGCCGATAATCATCGTCATCGGGCCAAATTGCATCTCGAGAATGAGGGAGGAAAAATTTTTTAAAAATCGCCCTTGAAAGGAAAAAGCTGACCCCTATATAGGTAACAAGGCCGGAACGCTCAATAGAGGTTTCGACCAGGCGCCCGTCCAAATGGAGGGCAAACAATCTGTTATCGCTCAAAAGAGGGTAATACTATGCGTTCTATCGACTTCTCCCCGCTCTATCGTTCTGCCATCGGTTTCGATCGTCTGGCCAATCTCATCGAGTCCGCTGCCAGCAACGGCAATGCCGGCTATCCCCCCTATAACATCGAACAGCTGGGCGACAACGACTACCGCATCAGCATGGCGGTGGCGGGCTTTACCCAGGAAGAGCTCGAGCTGAGCTTCCAGGAAAACCTGCTAACGGTGAAGGGGAGCAAGCAGGCCGACGCGGATCGCAACTATCTGTATCAAGGCATAGCCGAGCGAGGCTTCGAGCGTCGCTTCCAGTTGGCCGACTATGTGCGGGTGAAGGGCGCCGATCTGAAAAATGGTCTGCTGCACGTCGATCTAGTGCGTGAAGTGCCTGAAGCGATGAAGCCGCGCAAGATTGAAATCAACGGCTAACCCCTGATTCTGACCAAGCTTCCCGGGTGCCGATGATGGGCCTGAGAAGAGTACAACCTGTTGCTTATTAGAAGGATAGGATTATGCGTAACCTCGATTTTTCTCATCTCTATTCCAATGCCGTCGGCTTCGAGCGGATGGCCCGTGAGCTGGAAGGCCTGTTTGAGCACAAGACAGCGGCCTATCCCCCTTACAACATCGAAAAGCGGGAGCAAGATGGCTACCGCATCACCCTGGCGGTGGCTGGCTTCGAGCGTGAAGAGCTGGAGCTGGAGACCGAAAACGGTACCCTCAAGGTGAAGGGCCGCAAGGGGACAGCCAACGGTGAGCGCCAGTTCCTCCATCAGGGGATCGCCGAGCGTGACTTCGAGCTCGCCTTCAAGCTGAGCCAGCACGTCGAGGTGCGAGACGCCCGACTGGAGCACGGTCTGCTGATCATCGATCTGGCCCGCGAGCTGCCCGAGGCGCTCAAGCCGCGCGCCATCCCCATCGGTCAAGCCGAGCCGCTGGTGCTGCCAAACTAAGTCCCCCATACGAAAAGGCCTGCGATTGCAGGCCTTTTTTCATTCCAGCATGATCAACTGTCGCCGTAGAGACGGTTGATCTCCTCCGCCAGTATGGCGACACCACGACGCACCAGCTCCTCGCTCTGGGAGTAGTTGAGGCGGATGCACTCCTGGCTGTGGCGCCACTCCGGGTCATCTATGCCGGGGAAGAAGTAGTGACCTGGCACGATCAGCAGGTTCTTGGCCTTCAATCGCTCATAGAGTTCCTGGCAGTGGATCGGCAAGTCTTCGAACCAGAGCCAGAGGAAGAGGGCACCTTCCGGCTTGTGGATATGGAAGCGGGGATCCGGGATCGCCTCACGCAGCAGCTTGACCGCCAGCTCGGCTTTTTGCCGGTAGAAGGGCTTCACCACCTGCTCGCTCAGGCTGATGATCTCGCCGCTCTCTATCATGGGAATGGTGATCGCAGGGCCCAGGCTGCCCGGTGCCAGGTTGATGATGCCGCTCAGGTTGGTGATGGCCTGGATGATCTTCTCGTCGGCGATGACGATGCCGCAGCGGGTGCCCGGCAACCCCAGCTTGGAGAGGCTCATGCAGAGGATAGTATTGGCGTTCCAGAACGGCCTGGCTTCACTGAAGATGATGCCGGGGAAGGGCACCCCGTAGGCGTTGTCGATGAGCAGGGGAATGCCCTTGTCGCGGGCAATCTGATCCAGATGCTCGATCTCCTCGTCAGTCAGCACGTTGCCGGTCGGGTTGGTAGGACGAGAGACACAGATCACCCCTATATCATCACCCACCTGCAGACGTTCGAAATCCACATGGTATTTGAACTGACCATCCGCCAGCTTCTCTATGGTGGGTTTGTAGGCCACGAACTGATCGTCGGCCAGTGCCGAGTCGGCATAGCCTATGTATTCCGGGGCTAGGGGGAACAGCACCTTCTTCTTGCGACCATCGGCGAACTCACCCGCCAGCAGGTTGAACAGATAGAAAAAGGCGTTCTGGCTGCCGTTGGTCAGGGCGATATTCTTGGCACTGATCTCCCAGCCAAGCTCCTTGCTGAGCAGAGTGGCCAGCGCCTTGGTGAACCTGTCCTTGCCTTGCGGGCCATCATAGTTGGCCATGGCTTTCACTAGCTCGCCGTTGTCGAGCAGGGTCTTGGCCTCGGCCTGGAAACGCTCCAGCATGGCGGGAATGGGTGCCGGGTTGCCGCCTCCCAGCATGATGGCGTCTGGATTGAGCAGCCCCTGATTGAGGTCATCCATGAGTTGAGTAATGCCGGCGTGGCGAGTGAACTTCTCGCCGAACAAGGAAAATTCCATTCGGTGGCGGATCCAGATTGAGTTACGGGGATGTAGCACCATAGCTCAGTTTAAAAGTGGGTGTCGATCAAAATAACCGGACGTTCCACGTGGAACAGCCTATGCAAATCAGGTGTGGTAAAAACAACCAACTGTTGGTTTAAAAACAACCTGGTGAAGTGACGTATGCATCTGGCTGCGCATCATAAAAATATTAAATTAAACAAAATCATAATGTTATAAATTTGGCACGAGTATTGGAATAACTCTCTGGTCATCTCAACCCTACCGGAGAATGCCAGATGAAAACCCTGATCGCCGCCCTGATGCTGAGCACCTTGAGCCTGAATGCCACGGCCAATGAGAACCCCAGACCCGAGCTGGATACCCGCCAACTGGAGCAAGAATTAGTGGCTCAGCAACAGGCGGCTTCCCATGCCGTGGTGCTGGATGCGCTGGATAATCTAAAGCCATTGGCGCTGGACACGCAGGTGGTGGAGGTCAGCTCGGCAAATGCGACCCACCCCGAGAGCTGAGGTAGCGCAGGGGCGTTTGCCCCGTGTGCTGCTTGAAGAAGCTGATGAAGGCGCTGTCGCTGGAAAACTCCAGTTGCCCTGCCACCTGGCTAAGGGGCGTGGCCTCGGCCAACAGCTCAAGGGCGCGCAGCAATCGCCACTGCTGGCGCCAGGCCTGATAGGTCATGCCGGTATCGCGCATGAAGATACGGCCAATGGTCTTGTCACTGGCACCCACCCGCTCGGTCAGCCGGTTGAGTCGAACGGGCAGGGTGCCGTCTTGTTTCATCTCCTGTAACCAGGCGGCCAGCCTGGGATCAGCCGGCAGCGGCAGCTGCCAGGACTCTTGCTGTGCCTGCGCCAGCTCCTCCATGAAAAGTGCCATCATGCTGCTCTGCTCCACTTCAGGCTTGTCCCATGGCCAGAACGCCATCCTCTCTATCAGCTCCCGCAGCAGGGAATTGACCGCGATCACCTGAAGGTCAGTCGGCAGCTCCTGCTGTGGCGCGAAGTAGAGGGAGCGGTAGGCCACCACGCCGCGCATCAATACCCTGTGGGGCATGCCTGCGGGTAGCCAGGCTGCCCGGCTCGGTGGCAACAGACAGATCTTGTTCTCCAGCTCTATGCTCATGCAGCCCGCCTGAGCGAACAGCAGCTGATGACGGCCATGCTGGTGCAGGCCTGAGTCGTGCCAGCCGAGATCGGAGGCGATGCCGATGACGGCGCCGGTCAGCCGGTCCGGGTTGAACGGGTGATCGGGAAGGATGAAAGCCATATGTCCGATTTTTGATGTTTATAGTCCTGCATATTATAATAAGACATGCTGTTTCTCACTAGACTGACCGCCTTGATTGAGGAGGTTTGTGATGAACAACAAGTTGCCACCGCTCTGGCTGGTGGTGGGATTGATGATGTTTCCCCAGATAGTGGAGACCATCTATAGCCCGGCACTGACCGGTATCGCCACGGCGTTCCGGGTGAGTGAGGGGATGGCGTCCCAGACCCTGTCGGTCTATTTTCTGGCGTTCGCCCTGGGCGTGGTCTGCTGGGGCCGATTGTGCGATCTCATCGGGCGGCGCCCGGCCATGCTGGCCGGTCTGCTGACCTATGCGCTGGGTTCTCTGGTGGCTCTGTTGGCGAGTCAATTTGAGACCCTGCTGCTGGCGCGCATCGTCTCGGCCTTTGGCGCCGCCGTGGGATCCGTGGTGACCCAGACCATGCTGCGCGACAGCTATCAGAGCAGGGAGCTGGCGCGCGTCTTCTCCGTGATGGGGGTGGCCCTGTCGGTCAGCCCTGTATTGGGCCTGATGAGCGGCAGCCTGCTGGTCGGCTGGTTTGGCTACCTAGGCGTGTTTGGCGCTCTGTTGGTGTTGGCCACGGGATTGGGACTGATCGTCTGCTGGCGGTTACCCGAGACTCGCCCGGTCGGCACGACCCAGGCTCCCCTGTTGCCGCTGGCGTGTCGTATGGTGCGGGATGCCGGGCTATGGCGCAGCGCCTTGCTGGTCGCCTTGTTCAACTCCATGCTGTTTGGCTACTACAGCCTGGCTCCCTTCCTGTTTGCTTCACTCGGTTTGACTGTAAGCGAGTTTGGCTACTCCGGCCTGGGGTTGGCGCTGGCGACCCTTGCCGGCAGCTTGCTGAACAAGGGATTGCTGGGGAGGAGCTGGCAGCCCTCATCCCTTATCCGTTTGGCCACGGGTCTGGCGCTGGGCTGCGGTGTGCTGGTGTGGGCCAGCCAGGCCTCCCTCTGGTTCCTGCTGCCCATGATGGGAGTTGTGGTGGCCTTTGGGGTGGCGATACCGAATGTGCTGAGCCAGGCCCTGTTGGCCTATCGGGACGTGGCGGGCAGTGCCGGCGCCCTGTTCGGGCTGGCTTACTACCTGTTGCTGAGTCTGGGGTTGGCCCTGGCAGCCAGCCTGCAGGATCTGGGACTCTTGCTCGGTGGCTGTGGCTTGCTGGCCGTGCTGTGCGGTTGGCGTCGTTCCACGTGAAACATCGGCTGCCGATAAACCGGTCGCCAATGCAGGACCAGGCTGGGTTGCTGGAGATGATAAGCCGCCCAGCCTCTTGTTGAAAATCAGCTGCCGATAAAGCGGTAGCCGATGCCTGACTCGGTCTCTATCAGGCTGGGTTGCTGGGGGTTGTCACCCAGCTTCTTGCGCAGGCTGGCGATGACGATGCGCAGGTAGTGGGTGTCTTCCTTGTGGCTCGGCCCCCAGATATCGTTGAGCAACTGGGTCTGCATCACCAGCTTGCCGGGATGGCAGACCAGCGCCTGCAGCAGGGCGAACTCCTTGCGTGACAGGGGAACTTCTTCACCGTGCAGGCTCACCTTGTGGCTGCTGGTATCCAGACTCAGGCCGCACTGTGGGAAGTGGCGGTGTTCACCGCTGCTGGCCCCGGCCCGCTGCCGCAGCAGCACGCGGATCCGCGCCATCATCTCTCCGATGCCGAACGGCTTGCTCATGTAGTCGTTGGCCCCCGCATCCAGCAGTCGCACCTTCTCCTGTTCCGAGTCGCGGGCCGACAGCACCAGCACTGGATTCTGATGATGCTCACGGATCATCTGCAGCACCTGGATGCCGTCTCCGTCGGGCAGTCCCAGATCCAGGATCACCAGATCGGGATTGAGGTGACGATACTGGGCCAGGCCCTCGTTGACGCCGACCGCCTCGCTGACCTGATGCCCCTCGGCCACCAGGCTGATGCGCAGGAAGCGGCGGATGGCCGCCTCATCGTCAATCACCAATATATGAGCCATCTAGCCTCCAGCCGCCGATGTCGTGAAGGGGATGGGCAGGCAGGCTGTCGCCTCTGTGACAAAAACCTGAAACATCATACCTCCGGTGCGTTGAGGGAAAGCGGTAGTGAGATGCGCATGCAGGTGCCGTTGCCGTTGGGACCGGCGAACGCCCAGATGCGACCGCCGTGAGCCTCTATCATAGCGCGAGAAATGGCGAGGCCAAGCCCGGTGCCACGACTGCCGCAATCTCCCACGGGCTGGGTGTAGAAGAGGTTGAAGATCTTGTCCCGATCGGACTCCGCTATGCCGACCCCGATGTCGATGATGTCGATGATGAGATCCGGGGTGGCCAGCATCACCTTGAACTCGATGGGGGTGCCCGCCGGCGAATAGCGGGAGGCGTTGTCGAGTATGTTGACCAGCACCTGTTCGATCAGGGCCCCGTGCACATAGAGTTGGGGGATCTGCTGATCGAAATGGACCAACAACTTGTGCTGGCGCCATGACGAGTCCAGCCGCTTGCGGGCACTCTCCACCAGGTCGGCGAGATCGACCCAGTCCCGCCTGAGCTGGAAGTCAGGCGAGCCGATGCGGGTCATGTCCAGCAGGTTCTGCACATAGCTGTGCAGGCGACGAGCTTCGTCCTGCACCGAGTGCAGCAGCTCGTTGCGATCCTCCTGGCTTATCCGATCACCGTATTCCAGCAAGGTGCTGCCGGCCCCCATGATGGTAGCCAGCGGCGTCTTCAGATCGTGGGAAACCGAGGAGAGCAGGGCGGCTCGCAGCCTGTCCGTCTCGGCCTGCAGCTGGCTGTCTGCCAGCCGCTCGTTGAGATCGATCCGGGCCAGAGCGGCGCGAATATCGGTGAGCAGCGCCTGCAACTGATGCTCGGTGGAGGAGGCGAGTGGATTGGCCAACCGGATGCCGAGCACCAGCTCGTCTGTGAGGTGATGATACTGGGCCTCGGCCGCATTGAGGGTGGCCGTGTGGGCGCCCGCCACCTGCTTCTGGGCCAGGCACCAGTCGATGGCGGCCTTGTCGGTCTGACCGGGTCCGGTGGGCGCATCGCCCGCCCGGTATTGGTAATCCTGATCGAGGGCAAACACGGGTTGGCCCAGGGCCAGGGAGATAGCCTCTGTGCCTTGCCTGAGCACCTCGACCGGGCTGCTGGCGGTGGCCAGGCCCTGACTCAGGGAGAGCAGGGCGTTACCGAGCTGTTGTGTTTCTCGCAGGCCCACTAGCTGCTGGCGCTGGCGGGAGGCGAGCCGTCCGGCGGCCATGCCGACGATGAGCAGCACGAACAGGGTAAGCAGATCGCTGTGGTTGGCCACGTTCAGGGAGAAGTGGGGGGCGACAAATAGCAGGTTGTGGGCCACGAAGCCCAGCACGGCGGCCAGTATGGCTGGCACCAGGCTGGTGGTGAGTGCCGTGGCCAGCACCCCCAGCACGAACAAGAGTGGCAGTGACGCGAGAGGTAGCCAGTGAGAGAGGCCCCAGGCGATGGCCGAGGTCGTACTCATGATGAAGAGTGCGAGCAAGCTCTGGCGAATATCCTTGGGACCCGCGGGATGCAGACCCAGACCGGGTTTGCGCTTCTCCGTATCCACCAGTGTTATCTCGAATCCTTGGGCCTGTTTGAGCAGGTGCTGTACTAGGGAGCGACGCCAGGGGGACTTGTGGGGCTTGCCGAGCAAGAGCTGCGAGACTTGCTGCTGCTCGGCCGTCTCCAGCAGGGCATCGGCTACCGCCGGGCTGGAGAGGGTCAACACCTTGGCACCCAGATGGGAGGCCAGTGCCAACGCCTGCTCCAGCTCGGCGGAGCGCTGCCCTTGGCTGTCGATGTGAACCACCAGCCAGGGTAGCTGGCGACGCTGGGCGAAGCGGTGACCATAGCGTACTAGGGAGGCGCCGTGCTGCTCCCCGAGGCACACCATCAGCTTACCCCGCAGGGGCAGCGTAGTCTTGCCCGCCGCCTGCCACTGCAGTTGCAGATCCCCTTCCACGTGGCTGGCAGCGGTCTGCATCGCCAGCTCGCGCAATGCAGTCAGGTTGTTGAGGGAGAAGAAGGATTGCAGGGCCGCTTTGGCCTGATGGGGCACATAGACCTTGCCCTCCTTGAGCCGACCGAGCAGCTCCTTGGGGGGCAGGTCTATGAGCACCAGACTGTCGGCTTCCAGCAGCACCTGATCCGGCAGCGTCTCCTTGACCCTGACCCCGGTCAGCTGCCACACCAGATCGTTGAGGCTCTCCAGGTGTTGCACGTTGAGGGTGGTGTAGACGTCGATGCCGGCACCGAGCAGCTCTTCCACATCCTGCCAGCGCTTCTCGTGACGGCTGCCGGGGGCATTGGTGTGGGCCAGCTCGTCCACCACGGCGATGGCGGGCTTGCGTTCGAGCAGGCCATCCAGATCCATCTCCTCCAGCCGTTGCTGGCGATGGTAGTGCAGTTGCAGGGGTTGGAGGGGGAGTTTGTCGAGCAGGGCCAGGGTCTCCTGGCGGCCATGGGTTTCCACCACCCCTATCAGGATATCGACGCCCTCCTTGGCCTGTTCACGCACTGCCTGCAGCATGGCGTAGGTCTTGCCTACGCCGGGGGCCGCGCCGAGAAAGACCTTCAGCTTGCCCTTGTGTTCTTCTTCCAGGCTGGCCAGCAAGGCGTCGGCTCTGACCTCATCACGCATCATTGTCCCTAGCGGGCCCTTGGCTGGGCCCGAAAAAATGGCTCACTGTTGGTCCAGGCCCTTGGGCCTGGACTGTCTTCCCTCATGCATCCTTGTCGAGTTGCAGGTTCAGCTCAAGGATGTTGACCACTTGGGGGCCAAGGATACCAGCTTGTGTTGCGGACTTGACCTGCTCCGTCAGCGAGGCGGGATCCAGCCCTCGTTCCTTGGCTACCCGGTCTACCTGGGACAAGACGGCATCCAGCGGCAGATGAGGGTCAAGCCCGGAGGCCGAGCGGGTCAGCAGGGTGGGTGACGGGTTGACAGCCAAGGCCTTGGCCTCCGTCTGGGCGAACTCGGCACGCAGGGGTGAGCTCATGCCGAGGTTGCTGGCACCGCTACCTATGGTGGCGAAGTCGGTGGCTGAGGGGCGGGAGTGGAAGTATTCCGCTCGCTCGAATTTTTGTGCCAGCAGGGCACTGCCGATCAGCTGCTGCTTGTTGTTGGTCAGCTGGCTGCCGTTGGCCTGCCAGGGGAACAGCACCTGGGCCAGCCCGGTCACCGCCAGCGGATAGCCGACGCCCAGCAACAGGGTCAGGGTCAGCAGGGTTCTAATCGCAATCATGATGTTTCCTTACTCCCGGATGGGATGAAGCGGCTGCCAAGCGGGTTGGCAGCCATGAGGTTCCTACACCAGGCCGAGGCCTGTGACGACCAGATCGATCAGCTTGATACCGATAAAGGGCACCAGCAGGCCGCCGACGCCGTAGATCAGCAGGTTGCGGCGCAGCAGACTGGCGGCGGTGCCCTTCAGGCTGACGCCACGCAGGGCCAGCGGTACCAGTGCCACTATGATCAGGGCGTTGAAGATGATGGCCGACAATATGGCACTCTGCGGGCTGCTCAACTGCATCAGGTTCAGCACCCCGAGTTGCGGATAGGCGGCGATAAACAGGGCCGGCAGAATGGCAAAGTACTTGGCCACGTCGTTGGCGATGGAGAAGGTAGTCAGGGCCCCACGGGTGACCAGCAACTGCTTGCCCACCAGCACCACGTCCAGCAACTTGGTGGGGTTGGAGTCCAGATCCACCAGGTTGCCCGCCTCCTTGGCGGCCTGGGTACCTTCGTTCATGGCTAGCCCCACGTCGGCCTGCGCCAGTGCCGGGGCGTCGTTGGCGCCGTCACCGCACATGGCGACCAGGCGGCCATCGGCCTGCTCCTGGCGGATATAGGCCAGCTTCTTCTCCGGTGTTGCCTCGGCGATGAAGTCATCCACCCCGGCCTCGGCGGCGATGGCCGCCGCTGTCAGCGGGTTGTCGCCAGTGATCATCACGGTGCGGATCCCCATGTGACGCAGGATCTGGAAGCGGGCCTTGATACCTGGCTTGATGATGTCTTTGAGGTAGACCACCCCGAGCAGTTGCTCATGGGTACAGACCAGCAGGGGTGTCCCCCCCTGACGGGCTATGTGGTCGACCGCCTTCAGGATGAGCTCGGGCACAGCCTTGCGCTCTATGGAGAGGTAATTCAGTACGGCGTCGACCGCCCCCTTGCGATATTGATGACCGTTGCGATCCAGCCCACTCAAGCGGGTCTCGGCGCTGAAGGGGATCACCTTGTCGCTCTCCAGCTGGCTCGGTTTGGCCATGCTCTTGCCAGCCAGGGTCAGGATGGACTTGCCCTCAGGGGTGTTGTCACCCAGAGAGGCCAGCATAGCCGCCTGTGCCAGCAGGGAAGGGTCTACGCCCGGCGCCGGGATCAGCTCGTCTGCCATGCGATTACCGAAGGTGATGGTGCCCGTCTTGTCCAGCAAGAGGGTGCGCACATCACCGGCGGCCTCCACGGCGCGGCCTGACTTGGCGATCACGTTCAGCTTCACCAGTCTGTCCATGCCGGCGATGCCGATGGCTGAGAGCAGACCGCCGATAGTGGTCGGGATCAGGGTGATGAAGAGCGCGATCAGGTAGATCCTGGGGACCTGGGTTTCGTTGTAGTTGAGGAACCAGGGCAGGGTGGCAACCACCAGCAGGAAGATCAGGGTCAGACCCACCAGCAGGGCGTTGAGTGCCATCTCGTTCGGTGTCTTCTGGCGTTTGGCCCCTTCCACCAGCGCAATCATGCGATCGAGTGTACTCTCGCCCGGATTGTTGCTGACCTTGATCCAGATCTCGTCGGAAACGACTGTGGTGTTACCTGTCACGCCGCTGCGATCGGTACCGGACTCGCGGATCACGGGGGCGGATTCCCCCGTGATGGCGGCTTCGTTGACCGAGGCGATACCGGCGATGACTTCGCCATCCGCCGGGATCATCTCGCCGCTGCGTACCAGCACCAGATCGCCCTTCAGCAGGCTGGTGGCGGGTACCCACTCACCGCGATTGTCACGGGGATGGGTGACCTTGCGCGCCTTGAGCTGACTCATGCCAGCCTTCAGGCTATCGGCCCGTGCCTTGCCACGGCCTTCCGCCAGGGTCTCGGCAAAGTTCGCAAACCAAAGCGTCAGCCAGAGCCAGGCGGTGAGCTGCCAGGCCAGGCTGGGAGCTACCCCGGACAGGGGTTGCCCCAGCAGGGACTCGACGGTCGCCATCACGGCGGCCAGCCAGAGGGTGAACAATATCGGACTGTCGAACAGCGCCTTGGGGTTGAAGCGATAAAGGGCTTCAATCATGGCCTCTACGACCAGTGAACGATGTGACTTGGCCTTGACCTTGTCGGTACCGGTGGCCACTGAAATTGACTTGCTCATTAGAAAGCTCCCTGCATCAGGGTGAGATGTTCGGCTACCGGTCCCAGTGCCAGCACGGGCAGGAAGGAGAGGCCACCTATCAGCAATACGGTAATGATCAGCAGGCTCACAAACAGCGGACCACTGACCGGGAAGTCACCTTCACCGACATCCTGGCGCTGGGCGCGGGAGAGTTGGCCAGCGATGGCCAGTACCGGGATGATGTAGCCGAAGCGACCGAGCAGCATGGCCAGACCGATGGCGATGCACTGCCAGCTGTCGGCGGCGGCAAAGCCTGCGAAGGCGGAGCCGTTGTTGCCGGCGGCGGAGGCGTAGGCGTAGATCAGGCGAGACAGGCCGTGCGGGCCGTCGTGTCCTATCACTGTGCTGGCGTTTGGCATCAGCAGGGTTATCCCACCGATCACCAATACCCCGAGCGGCATCACCAGCATGCTGGCGACCACCCATTTCATCTCGGTGATACCGAGACGCTTGCCCAGATAGGTCGGGGTGCGTCCTACCATCAGGCCGCATAGGAACACGGTCAGCAGCACGAACAGCATCATGCCGTAGATACCGGCGCCGACGCCGCCAAACACCACCTCACCCAGCAGCATGTTGATCATGCCGACCATGCCACCGAGAGGGGTGAAGCTGTCATGCATGGCATTGACCGAGCCGTTGGAGGCCGAGGTCGTCGCCACTTCCCAGATGCTGGACAGCACAGGGCCGAAGCGGCTCTCCTTGCCTTCCCAGTTGCCCGCTTGTTGGGTGAGGTGGGCGAGGGCCGGGTCAGGTTGCAGCTCCTGATAGAGGGAGAGGCTGAGCCCGAGCACGAACAGCAGTGTCATGGCGATGAGGATGGCGCGGCCGTGACCATGGTGCTTGACGTAGTGACCCAGGGTGCACACCAGGGCGGCGGGCAGGGTCAAAAGGGTGACCATCTCCAGCCAGTTGGTGAACGCGGTTGGGTTCTCGAATGGGTGAGCCGAGTTGATGCCAAAGAAGCCACCGCCGTTGGAGCCGAGCTGCTTGATGGCGATCTGGGACGCGGCCGGGCCGAGCGGCATCAACTGCTCCTGACCTTCCAGGCTGTGGAACGGCAGGTAGGCAGACAAGGTCTGGGGCACACCCTGCCAGACCAGCAACAGCGCCATGATCAGCGCCATCGGCAGCAGCACATAGAGGCAGAAGCGCACCAGATCCTGCCAGAAGTTACCCAGATGGGTGGTCTGCTGGCGGGTGATGCCGCGGAACAGGGCCACGGCCACTGCGGCGCCGGTACCGGCGGAGACGAAGTTCTGGGTGGTGAGTCCGACCATCTGGCTGAAGTAGGAGAGGCTGGCCTCACCGGAGTAAGCCTGCCAGTTGGTGTTGGTCATGAAGCTGACCGCTGTGTTGAAGGCGAGCTCCCAGCTCAGGCCCGGCAGGTTCTGCGGGTTGAGCGGCAACAGGCCTTGTGCCATCAGGATCAGGAACAAGAGACCGAAGCCCGCACCGTTGAAAGCGAGCAGGCTGACGGCGTAGGACTTCCAGTCTTGCTCCCGTTCATCGGTACCACAGCAGATCATGGTCGCTCGCTCGACGGGAGCGAGCCAACGGGTCTGCCCTTCGAATACCCGATATATATAACTGCCTAGCAGGGGTGCAGGCAGCAGAACCAGCAGCACGAAGGCGACTGGGTAGATGAGTTCTTGCCACATGATCTGGTCCCTCACTCATGACTGCGTGTGAGAGCACGCAGCAGATAGCCCAACAGGGCGAGGACCAGTAGCAGATATAGCCAATTCATATAAATTCCCTTGGTGTAATTGACACCACAAGGGTACGTAGAGTGGACGTAAAGGCGCCATAAAGGGCCCTATCACGGACGTAAAATTGGCGTAAAAAGCGGGAAAATCAGTGGCCTGAATGACAAGACCCGGCCAGTGCCGGGTCTTGTGGTGATGAGGTATCTGTCAGAGGGGGATGCCAGCGAACCGGCATCCTCCGGGGCTAGCGCATGATATCTAGCGCTTCTGTGCTGGTGGGGTGGGAATGACAACTCAGCTGTCGAGCTGACCTTGGCGTTCCTATTTCCCCCACCTCAACGCATGGTGACAAACTCTTCGGCGCTGGTGGGATGGATAGCGACGCAGTTGTCGAAGTCTGTCTTGGTGGCGCCCATCTTCATGGCCACACCGAAGCCCTGCAGGATTTCGTCCATGGCAAAACCGATGCCGTGCAGACCGACCACCTTCTCCTCTGGTCCGACACAGACCAGCTTCATGCGGGTGGGCTGGCGATGCTGGGTCAGGGCCGAATACATGGCGGTGAACTGGCTGCGATAGACCTTCACCTGACTCTCGCCATACTCGGCAATGGCCTCCGGCTCGGTCAGCCCTATGGTGCCTATGGGAGGGTGGCTGAACACCACGGTCGGCACCAGATCGTAGTTGAGGTGCTCGTTTGGCTTGTTGTTGAACAGCCGCTCCGACAGGCGACGACCGGCGGCGACGGCGACCGGGGTGAGCTGGATCCGGCCCGTGTTGTCACCCACAGCATAGAGGTTGTCGACATTGGTGTTCTGAAACTTGTCGGTCGGGATATAGCCCTTGGCATCCAGCTCGATGCCGGTGGCAGAGAGGTTCAGCTTGTCGGTGGCCGGGGCGCGGCCTATGGCCCAGATCAGGCAATCTACCGTGAGGTGACGGCCATCTTCCAGCTGCAGGGTCAGGCTGCCATCGGCGTTCTTGATCACCGCCTTGGGGATGGCATGGGTGTGCAGTTTCGGGCCTTCGGCGGCCATGATCTCTACCAGGGTTTCCTGGATCATGGGATCAAAGCTGCGGAGGGGCCCCTGTTTGCGAACAACTAGATGGGTCTCTGAGCCGAGCGCCTGCATCACGCCGGCGATCTCCACTGCGATATAGCCGGCCCCGACCACGGCGACCCGTTTGGGCTGCTCTTGCAGCGCAAAGAAGCCGTCGGAATCGATACCCAGCTCGGCGCCCGGGATGCTGGGGACTTCCGGGTGACCGCCGGTGGCGATCAGTATGTGATCGGCCGTGTACTGCTCACCATCGACCTCGACAGTGTTGCTGTTGACGAAGCGGGCGAAGCCTCGAATGACAGTGATCTGGTTCTTGCCGAGCACGTTCTCGTAGGACTGATGGATGCGGCTGATGTACGCCTGGCGGGACTCGACCAGCTTGGCCCAGCTGAAATGGTTGAGCGTGGTGTCGAAGCCGTAGTCGGCGCCATATCTGAGGGCATCGGCGATCTGGCCGGCATACCACATGGCCTTCTTGGGAACACAGCCCACATTGACGCAGGTGCCGCCCAACGCCTTGGCTTCGATCAGGGCGACTTTCTTGCCATACATGGCCGCCCGGTTGGCCGAGGCGATGCCGCCGCTGCCACCGCCGATGGCGATGTAGTCAAAATGCTGTGCCATGGTGAGGTTCTCCGCTGGTTAAGAATGCTATCAAGGCATGATGGGGACAAAGCGGCTGGCTCACAAGGGCCAGCGCTCAGTTATGGGGGATCGGCAGGCTGATGTGGAACTGGGCGCCCTGGCCGGGTTCGCTGGCGCAGTTGATGCGACCGCGCAGCAATTGCACCACCAGGTTGTAGATGATGTGGGTGCCGAGCCCGCTCCCGCCATGGCCACGCTTGGTGGTGACGAAGGGATCGAAGATGCGCGGCAATATCTCGGGGGGGATGCCGCGGCCGTTGTCGCTGTAGTCGATGATTAGCTCGTCACCCTGTTGTGCCACCTTGATACTGATCTTCTTGGGCCTGTCCCAGCCGTCGAAACCGTGGTTGATGGAGTTGAGGATCAGGTTGGAGTAGATCTGGGTGAAGCTGCCCGGGAAGGAGTAGAGGGTCAGCTTGGGATCGCACTGAATGTCCACCTCGCACTGGGCCTTCTTGAGTTTGTGGCCGAGTGACACCACCACCTGATGCAGGTTGTCCGCCAGACTGAAGTTGTAGCGCGCCTCCGATGACTGATCCACCGCCACCTGCTTGAAGCTGGCGATGAGCTCAGAGGCGCGTCTCAGGTTGCCTTGCAGCAGCTGCATGGACTCATCGAGATTGACCGTGAATTCGTTGAGATAGGAGCGGGAGAGCTGTTTGGCCTCGATGTGCTGCTTGAAGTCGGCCACCCGCTCCTGCAGGTAGGAGGAGGCGGTGACACTGATGCCGATGGGGGTGTTGATCTCGTGGGCGACCCCGGCGACCAGCGAGCCAAGAGAGGCCATCTTCTCTGACTCCACCAGGGTCTGCTGAGCCTGTTTCAAGTCGTCATAGGCCTTGCCGAGCTGATCGTTGGCTTCCCGCAGGCTGCGGGTGCGCTCGGCCACCTTGCTCTCCAGCTGCTCGTTGAACAGGGTGATCTCCCGCTCGACTTTCTTGAGGCGGGTGATGTCATAACCGAAGCCAATCAGGTACTTGAGGGTCGGGCCTTCGTAGAAGGGGGCGAAGGTCCATTGCAGGACGAGCTCGTTGCCCTGCTGATCATGCATGATGATCTCGCGATCCTCGATGGAGCCTTGCTCCGCCAGGGTGGTGGCCAAGGCCTGCCTGTGCTCCTGACTGACGAACAGATCCAGCCAGTTGTGTTGCAGCAGCTCCTGATGGTGATAACCGGTGAGCATGATGGCGGCCGGGTTGATGCTGGCGATGGTGAGATCCGGCTCCATGCAGCAGATGACCATGTTGGCCGAGTTGATCAGGGTGGCGGAGAAGTCCCGCTCCTGCTGGAGCTGATCCGCCGCCCTGTGCCGGGCCGCAAACTCGTCGTTCAGCCGGGTGCGCATCTGGTTGAGGGTGGCGGCCAAGGTATCGAACTCATCTGGCTTCTTGCGGGGCAGGGGACGCCCCTCCAGGGTCAGCTTGACGGTCAGCTTGTCCGGACTCAGGGTCTGGGCGTAGCCGACGATGCTGTTGATATGACGGATCACCAGATAGTAGATGATGACCAGGATGCAGAAGGAGACGACCAGGGTCTTGATGGTCTGGCTGACCATGATCAGCACGGATTTCTCGATCAGGCGCTGATAGATCTGCTCGAGGGAGGCGGCTACAAACAGCTTGCCGACCACTTCTCCCTGATAGGTGAGGTTGAATTCCCGGGAGATGTCGTAGCTCTCCCGCTCCACTCCCTGGCTCAGCAGTGGCACTTCGGTGTTGCCGAGCATCTCCTTGACCAGCACGAACTGCATGTTGGGCAGGTTCATGATGCCTTCGATCTGCACCTTGACCTGCTCTTCATCCAGGTTCCACAGGCTGGCGGAGATAGGCTGCAGGAAGGAGGCCTCGATCTGATCGATGCTGTCCTCGATGACGGCCACGTCCTTGTTGTAGTCCCAGGCGAGCTGCAGCACGGTAATGATCAGCGCCAGCACAGTGCTGCACACCAGAATATAGGAGAGCAGGCGATACGAGAGCCCGTTTTGGCTGACGGCCTTGGAGAGAAGTCCTGACATGGCGTCCTTGCGGTCTGGATTGAGTGCGGTTCAGTGTAACTGCTTCAAACAGCGATGTCGTGCCCTGTGAAATCGATAAAAAGAAGGCCCCGTGAGGGGCCTTGTTTCATTGTGGGGGGAATCAATGGCCCCCTTTCGCCTTGGCGGGAATCGACTCGTCGAATTCCTGCAGCGGTTTGTGCTCGGACGCCAGGTAGGTGTAGATCACCGGCAGCACGAACAGGGTGAACAGGGTACCTATGGCCAGACCGGCCACGATCACGATACCTATGCTGAAGCGCTGGGCGGCGCCGGCACCCGAGGCATAGAGCAGCGGGATGAGGCCTGCGATCATGGCCGCCGTGGTCATCAGGATGGGGCGCAGACGCACCTTGGCGGCTTGCATCACCGCCTGCATCCGGTTCATGCCGTGCAGCAGCTGTTCTTCTTTTGCCACCTCACAGATCAGGATGCCGTGCTTGGTGATCAAGCCGACGAGGGTGATGAGACCCACCTGAGAGTAGATGTTCATTGTGGCCATGCCCCAGGCCAGCGCGATCAAGGCACCACTGATGGCGAGCGGCACCGAGACCATGATGACCAGGGGGTCACGCACGGATTCGAACTGGATCGCCAGCACCAGGAAGATGATGGCGAGGGCCAGGGCGAAGGTGGCGTACAGGGCGTTGCCTTCGGTCACGAACTGGCGAGCTTCACCCATGAAGTCGTAGCGGTAACCTTGTGGCAGTTTCTCCTCTGCGGTGGCCTTGAACCAGTTGATCGCATCACCCATGGCGACACCCGGAGCAGGAACTGCGCCTATGGTGGCCGAGTTCAGCTGGTTGAAGTGGGGCAGGGCACGGGGCTCACCCACCACGTCTATGGTGATCAGGCTGCCCAGCGGGATCGACTTGCCGTCGGCGGCGCGCACGTAATAGCCCTTCATGGATTCGGGGTTCATACGGTATTTGCGTTCCACCTGCGGGATCACCTCGTAGGAGCGGCCATCCAGATCGATACGGTTGACGTAGCCATCCGCCATCATGGTACCCATGGTGGTGCCTATGTCCTGCATGGTGATGCCGTAAGCACCCGCCTTGTCCTTGTCGATCTTGATCTTCATGGTGGCCGAGTCGTAGTTCAGATCGAGATCCGTGTAGACGAACTGGCCGTTGGCCTTGGTGGCCGCCAGCATCTCACCCGCGATCAGGAACAGACTCTCGAAGCTGTTCGGGGTAGTGATGACGAACTGGATGGGCAGACCGCTGGAGGCACCTGGCAGCTCGGGGAACTGGAAGGTGGTGATGGCCATGCCGGGAATGTCGGTCACAAGACCGGCCACCCGGTCCAACACCTCTTTCTGGCTCGCCTCACGCTCACTCCAGGGCACCAGGGACGCAATACCGAACGCCTGGTTGGAGTTGAACACCCCGGAGAAGACCTGGGCATAGGCGATTTCCGGCTGCTCATCCAGGATCTTGTTCACGTCGATCATGGTGTTTTCGATGTAGTCCAGGTTGGCGTTGGATGGCGCCGTCGCCAGGACTGCCATGACCCCCTTGTCTTCCGACGGGGCCAGTTCGCTCGGGATGAACTTGAACAGCAGCGGCAAACTGCCAAATACGATGATGGCAAACACCACCACCACGATGCGATGTTTCATCACGGCGTGCAGCATGGCGTCGTAGCGGGCCGTCATCCGATCCAGCAGATGGTGTACCGTGCTCTCGAACTTGTTCGGCTTGGCGTTCGCCTTGAGCATCTTGGAACACATCATGGGGGACAGGGTCAGGGCTATGATGCCCGAGACGAACACTGCCCCTGCCAGGGTCAGCGCGAACTCCTTGAACAGGGAGCCTGTGATGCCCCCCATCAGGGCGATGGGCGCGTACACGGCCGCCAGGGTGACCGTCATGGCGATAACCGGCACGGCTATCTCACGGGTCCCTATGATGGCCGCCCTGAAGGGTTCTTCCCCCTCCTTGATGTGACGATCCACGTTCTCCAGCACCACGATGGCGTCATCCACCACCAGGCCGATGGCCAGCACCATGGCCAGCAAGGTCATGAGATTGATGGAGAAGCCGAACAAATCCATCATCATCACCACCCCGATAAGGCTCAGTGGAATCGTGATGATGGGGATGATGACGGCCCGGAACGAGCCGAGGAACAGGGTGATCACCACCAGTACGATGGCGGCCGCTTCCAAGATGGTCTTGATAACCTCGTGGATGGACTCGTTGATGGCGATGGTGGAGTCATACAGCACGTTGGTCTGCATGGTGCTCGGCATGTTGCGCTTGAGGTCCGGCAGCAGCTCCAGCACATCGTGGGCGATGGTGATGGGGTTGGCGGTCGGCGCCGCGTTGATGGCGAGTACCACGGCCTCTTTGCCGTTGGCGCTGGCACGATAGATGTCGTGGCTCTTCTCCAGCGACACCTTGGCGATGTCGGACAGGCGGATCACCTGACCCTTGCGGGTCGCCACTACCAGTCGCTCGAGTTCATCCGTGCTCTCGACCTGGGTCTTGGCATTGCCGTTGAACAGGGTGAAGTAGCCGGTGGCCTGACCCGTGGCGGATTGATAGTTGTTGCTGTTGAGCACCGTCATCACGTCGCTGGCGGTCAGGTCGAAGGCCGCCATCTTGGCCGGATCCAGCCATACCCGCAGGGCAAACTCGACCCCGCCGTAGATATCGATCTTGGAGACCCCGCCCACGGTGAACAGCTGGGGCTTGATGACCCGTTCCAGGTAGTCGGTGATCTGGCTGGAGTTCAGCTCAGGGCTGGTGAAGCCCATGTAGAGCACCGCCGTGGTGGAGCCAGTGGAGGAGGTGACCGAGGGGTCTTCCGCCTCTTTGGGCAACTGGGAGCGCACCGAGTTGACCTTGGCCAGGATGTCGGCCAGGGCAGCGTTGGGGTCGGTGTTCAGCTTCATGTAGGCAGTGATGGTGGAGCTGCCCAACTGGCTGGAGGAGGTCATGAAGTCGATGTTGTCGGCTTGCGCGACCGCCTGCTCAAGGGGTTGGGTGATGAAGCCCTGGATCAGATCGGAACTGGCCCCGTAATAGCTGGTGCTGACCGTGATCACCGTGTTGGTGACCTCGGGGTATTCCCGCACCTGCATCTTGAAGATGGCCTGGAAGCCGAGCAGGGCGATCAGGAAACTGATCGAGATCGCCAGCACGGGACGCTTTATGAAAATGTCAGTAAATCGCATCGCAGATCTCCGCGCTTACAGCATCGGGGTTTGTGCCGGAACGGCAAGGGCATCGTTGTCGACCACGCGCACCTTGGTATCGTTGCTCAGGCGAACCTGACCCGACAGCACGATTTCATCGCCAGACTTGATGCCGGACAGCACGTGGACGTCATTGCCGCGGCGCTCGCCTGCCTTGACCACCACCTGCTTGGCCCGCTTCACCCCATCCGCTTCGTGGATGACGTAGACGTTCTCCCCATACAGGGTGAAGGAGATGGCGGATTGCGGGATCACAATCTGGTCTTTCACCGTGGGCAGAATGATGCTGGCGCGGGCGAACATGCCGGAACGCAGCTGGCCGTCGTTGTTCGGGATGGCTGCCTGCACCTGGATCAAGCCGCTCTGGTAGTTGACGGCGGGCTCGATGGCGGTGATGCGGCCGTCAAACTGGGTATTGGGATAGGCATCCACGTTGATCTTGATGGTCTGGCCCAGGGAAATCTTGGAGATGTCGGTCTGGGGCACGGTGAAGCGCAGGCGCATCACGCTGGTGTCTTCCAGGCGCACTATCTCGGTACCCGGCTCCAGATACTGGCCGAGGAAGACGTTGCGCAGACCCACGGCCCCGCCGAAGGGCGCACGCACTTCACGGCGGGCTATGGTGCCCTTCAGGCTTTCTATGTCCGCTTCCAGCGAACGGTAGCTGGCTTCGGCATCGTCCAGCTGATCCCGGGAGATGGAGTTCTTCTGGTACAGGTTCTGGTAGCGCTCGAACTTGGCGCGCGCCGCCGGCAGCCTGGCCTGGGAAGATTGCAGATTGGCTTTTTCCACGCTGGAGTCCAGGCTCAGCAGCAGCTGATCCGCCTTGACTGACACCCCGGATTCGAAGCTGATGTTGTCTATGGTGCCCGCCAGTTCACTGGAAAGGGTGACCCCCTGGTTCGGCTCGATGAAACCGATCGCCTCTATGGTTGGCACCCAGTCCTGTGCCTTGGTCACCATAGCGGTCACCGGGAACTCGGGCTCGGGTCGATTGGCCATGAACTCTGCAATTTTCTTCTGCTTGAACATATTGAAACCGATGACACTGCCAAACAGGACAAATGCAATCAGCAACATGACGGCCATCCACTTTTTCATGAACAGGCTCCTGTGGTGGAATTATTAGGGTTTAAAATGGCATTCCAGCTGGCCCGGATCACGGTCTCCAACTGCGCTTGCGTCAATACAAAAGGGTGGGCCCGACGTTGCTGTGCCAGGTTGGCCACACAATCCAGGCTCAGGGCCTGCAATACCAGAACGGGCAAATCGATAAACAGACCTTGCTGGCGTCCCTGTTCAAAAAAGCGCTCAAGTGGCGCCCATAGCGCCATTATGACCGGATCCCGTTCCAATTCAGCCCCCAATGGAGAACTTTCGTACTGCAATTTACATTTCAGTGCATTGGGGAAATTGGTAAAGATGGCATCTATGTTGAGCCACAGGCGTCGATACTGCCGGTATGACACCTCCTCTATCTGCACACCTTCCATGACCAAAGGATGACACTGAAGAATAGTGTGCTGATAAAGCTGGCGGATCAGATCATCCTTGTCGCTGAAGTAGCGATAGATGGTGCCCGCCGCCACCCTGGCTTTCTTGGCGACCACGGCGATGGAGAGGCCATAGAAGCCCTGCTCGCCGAGGATCTCGCGCGCCGCCTCGAAAATGCGTTCTTTCTTGTCCATGACCCTCTGACTGTTAACGGCTGAATGAACGTTCATTCATTCTAGGTGGGCAAGTGACCAAGTCAAGGGATGGAAATGGGTTTCCTGCCAGATAAGGGTAGGGAAGTGGGCCGAGTGAGAACGATTCTGGCTGAAAACCGTGAGAAACGGTATAAAACTGCACAAAGCGATTGAAAAACAAACGCCTGATTCGTCATGACAAAAAAAGAGTGGACAAGGTGGGCGCCATCATCAATAATGCGCCCCGTTCGACAGCGTAGCGCCCGTAGCTCAGCTGGATAGAGCGCTGCCCTCCGGAGGCAGAGGTCACAGGTTCGAATCCTGTCGGGCGCACCATCAAACGTGCGCCAGTTAAACGGGCGTTGTTGTGGAACGAAAACAGCTGTGGTGGCTGTAGCTCAGTTGGTAGAGTCCCGGATTGTGATTCCGGTTGTCGTGGGTTCGAGCCCCATCAGCCACCCCATTTTAAAGCTGTTTTGCAGCATGTTTAGGTATGCGAAGGTGGCGGAATTGGTAGACGCGCTAGCTTCAGGTGTTAGTGCCCCCCGGGTGTGAGGGTTCGAGTCCCTCTCTTCGCACCATGATTCTGACATGTTAAAACAGAGCAATGCGCCCAACCGCATTTAAAAACCAGATGGGAAAAACAGTGTGCGAAGGAGGCGG